>NZ_BADD01000241.1 GCF_000333455.1 Rhodopseudomonas sp. B29 | reverse complement strand
GCGGATCGGACGCGGAAGGGGCGGGAACGTCGGTCATGAGTTAAACCTTCGCCCTTATCGAGCTCGCAGTGACCTTCCTCGTCATTGCGAGGAGCGAAGCGACGAAGCAATCCAGCTCCGCGCTCGGCGCTGGATTGCTTCGCTGCGCTCGCAATGACGGTGAGAGGGCGGTGCGCGACATCACTGATGCGACTCCAGGCTGAGGCCGAGCAGGCGCTCCTGCAGCGGCACGTCGGCAGCGAGCGCCGCCATGCTCCCCGCGTGCACGATCGTGCCGTTGTCCATCACCACCACGCTGTCGCCGATCTGTTGGGCGACGTGGAAATTCTGCTCGACGAGGAGAATGGTGGCGCCGCCGCGCTTGAGTTCGGCGAAGCACTCGATCAGCGCGCCGATGATCGCTGGCGCCAGGCCCTTGGTCGGCTCATCGATCAACAAGAGCTTGCGCTGCTCGATGATGGCGCGGGCAATGGACAGCATCTGCTTCTGCCCGCCCGACAGCGAGCCGGCGCGCGACAGCCAGAATTTCCGCAGCGCCGGGAAGAAGCCGAAGATCCAGTCGAGCCGCGCGGTGTCGATCTCGCCGTCGCGCGCCGCCAGGACCAGGTTTTCCTTCACGGTGAGATCCGAGAACACTGCCATGCTCTCCGGCACGTAGCCGATGCCGAGCCGCGCGATATCGGGCGTCGCCAGCGCGTCGATGCGCTGGCCGGCCAGCGTGATGGTGCCCTGCGACGCGCTCCACAGCCCCATGATGGTGCGCAGCGTCGTCGTCTTGCCGGCGCCATTGCGCCCGAGCAGCATCGTCGTCTGAGCTTGCGGCACGGCGAAATCGACGCCCTGCAGGATGTGGTAGCGGCCGATATTCGTGTGCACGCCTTCGAGCGTAAGCAGATTGCTCATTCTCCCCTCCCCCTTGCGGGGAGGGGTCGGGGGTGGGGGTCCACAACGGGATGCCATCCTCGTGGCCCCCTCACCCCAACCCTCTCCCGCAAGCGGGAGAGGGAGCGCATCGGCGCAAGCGGCGAGCGTTCGACCAACATGGAGGCGATCGGCATTTGCATCACTGCATCCCCCTCACGCCGCGCTCTTTCCAGGCGCGATCCCCAGATACGCCTCTTGCACGATCGGGGAGGCGATGACTTCGGCGGGCTTGCCGTCGGCGACGAGGCGTCCGTGATGCAGCACGATGATGCGATCGGCCAGCGAGCGGACCACGTCCATCTTGTGCTCGACGAGCAGGATAATTTTGGTGGGATCGGTCTTCAGCCGTGCGATCAGATCGAGCACCACCGGGACCTCGTCGACGCTCATGCCGGCGGTCGGCTCGTCGAACATGTAGACCTTCGGCTCCAGCGCCATCATCAGCGCGACTTCGAGCTTGCGCTGGTCGCCGTGCGACAGTGCAGTAGCGGCCGCGCTGCGGCGGGCGCCGAGCGCGACGCTGTCGAGGATCGCGTCGGCGCGCTCGATCAGATCGCGGCGCTTCATCCACGGCCGCAGCATGTCGTAATGCGTGCCTGAATGCGCCTGCACGGCGAGGCGGACATTTTCTTCGACGCTGAGATTGGGAAACAGGTTGGTGAGCTGAAACGCCCGGCCGAGTCCGGCGCGGGTGCGCAGCGGCGCGCTCAGCTTGGTGATGTCCTGATTGTCGAACAGGATGCGCCCGGCAGACGGACGCAGCTGCCCTGAGATCAGGTTGAAGTACGTCGTCTTGCCGGCACCGTTCGGCCCGACGATCGCCGTCAGCTCTCCCGGCCGAAACGCACAGCTCACCTCGTTGACGGCCACATGGCCGCCGAACCTGATGGTGAGGGATTGGGTTTCGAGGGTGGTCATGGCGTTCGGCTTGGCAAGCTCGTCGCAGCCTTAGAGTTTGTCATTCCGGGATGCGCCCTCTTGGGCGCAGGCCCGGAATCCATACTCCCGGCGGTGGTTATGGATTCCGGGCTCGCGCTGACGCGCGCCCCGGAATGACGATGGTGACGGCAGTGCGCCCGACTACCTCTTATTCCGGATCGGGATCTGCATGTCCTCGATCTTGAGTTCGCGCACCGGTTCGAGCACGGCCCAGGCCAGCGCCGGATCGACCTTGACCTTGAAGTGGTACATGCTCTGCAGCGCCTGATGGTCTTCCTTGCGGAACACCATCTTGCCCTTGGGCGTGTCGAACTCCATGCCTTCCATGGCGCTGATCAGCTTCTCGGTGTCGGTCGACTTAGCCTTCTGAATGGCGGTGACGACCGCCATCGCGGCCGAGAAGCCGCCGGCGGTGAAGAAGTCCGGCGGCGCGCTGAAGCGCTTCTCGTGCTCCTTCACCAGCCAGTCGTTGATCGGGTTCTTGGGGATGTCGTAGTAATAATAGGTCGCCCCTTCCATGCCCGGCAGACGCTTGTAGGCAGCCAGCGCCGGCAGGATGTTGCCGCCGGTCGACAGCTCAACGCCGTAGCGCTTCGGGTCCATGTCCTGCAGCTTGGTCAGCGGATCGCCGCCGCCGGCCCACACCACCCAGATGATCTTGCGGCCGGGCTTGTCCTTGAGCGCATCGAACAGCCGCTGGCCGACCGCGGTGAAGTCGGTGGTGGTGGTCGGAACGTATTCCTCAGCCGCCAGCGTCGCGCCGGTCTTGGCCAGCGCTTCCTTGAAGGCGGCGACGCCGTCACGGCCGAACGCGTAGTCCTGCGCCAGCGTCGCGACGGTGACGCCCGGCTTGCCGATCGCGACCGCGTTGGAGATCGCGTCCTGCGACGAGTTGCGGCCGGTGCGGAAGATGTAGCGATTCCACTTCTCGCCGGTGATCTGGTCGGCGACCGCCGGCTCGACGATCAGGATCTTCTTGTTCTCTTCGGCGACCGGCAGGTCGGCCAGCGCCGCGGCCGACGAGGTGGTGCCGATCGCGATGTCGGCATTGTCGTCCTGATAGGCTTCGGACAGCGCCGCCTTCGACAGGTCGGGCTTGCTCTGATCGTCCTTGGTGATGACCACGATCTTGCGGCCATCGAGCATCATCGTGCCCTTGGTGGCGTATTCCAGGCCCATCATCAGCCCGGTTTCGGTCTGCTTGGCGTAGGCTTCGAGCGGGCCGGTCTTGCCGGCGATCAGCGCGATCTTGATATCGTCGGCCGCGAACGACGCGGTGGTCGTCAGCGCCAGCGCGGCGGCAGCAATCAGGGACAAATGACGCACGTTGGTCCTCCCGGTTGTCATTGCGCGCGACCCTAGAGCAAGTTTGTGAAACTGCAAACGGGGCGGATGGGTAAGATTTTTTGATGGTTATTGCTGCGGCGGCAGTGGCGCGCGTTTGTGCTTGCGTGGCTCGGCGGGCGTGATGCCGGGTGCCGGCATCGGGCGGAAATGCGGTTCGGCCGAAGCACTCGGCGCTGCCGGTGCGGCATTGCCGCCCATCTTCACCAAGAGCTCGGCGGTCGGCCAGGAGTCGGCGGGCAAACCGTATTTGATCTGCATCGCCTTGACGGCGGTGCGGGTCTGCTGGCCGAGCACGCCATCGACCTTGCCGACATCAAAGCCGGCGCGCACCAACAGGCGTTGCAATTCCTTGAGCTGCTCGTGCGGCAGTTGCGCCACCGGGCCGGCGGGCTTGCGCATTGGCGCCGCGCCGCCGATGCGAGTCGCCAGATAGGCCGCGGTGGTCGAATAGATCAGCGAGTTATTCCATTCGGTGTAGGCGGCGAAATTCGCATAGGCCAGGAAGGCCGGCCCGGTGCGGCCCATCGGCAGCAGCAGCGACGCCGGCATGTCGTCGTTCGGCAGCGGGCGGCCGTCGGCGTAAGTCACGCCCCACTTCGCCCATTGGCTGCGTGGATGCTTGATGGTGAGGTCGGCCTGGTCCCATGGCAGGTTGCTCGGCGCCAGCCGCACCTCCTGCAGCCATGGCTCACCCCGCCGCCATTTCAACCCGGTGGCGATGTAGTTGGCGGTAGAGCCGATCACGTCGGGCGCGCTGTGCAGCAGGTCGCGGCGGCCGTCGCCGTCGTAGTCGACCGCGTAGTTGAAGTAATGCGTCGGCAGAAATTGCGTCTGGCCGAGTTCGCCGGCCCACGAGCCGATCATCTCGCTGGGCGTCAGGTCGCCGCGATCGACGATCTTCAGCGCCGCGATGGTCTCGTTCTGGAACATCTCCGAGCGGCGGCAGTCATAGGCCAGCGACACAAGCGAGCGCAGCGTCGGCAGATTGCCCATATTGGCGCCGAAGTCGCTCTCGAGGCCCCAGAACGCCGCGATCACTTCGGGCGGCACGCCGTATTGCTTCTCGGCGCGCGCGAACGCCTGCGCGTATTGCCTGATCTTGGCCTGCCCCTGTTGCATCCGATAGTTCGCTGCCATGCGCGCGGCGAATTCGGTGAAGATCTGCCCGAACACGCGCTGCCCACGATCGCGATTGACGATGCCCTGGTCGTAGATCAGCGACGGTCCCGCTTCCGCCAGCGCCCGCTGCGATACGCCGGCAGCCACTGCTTGTTGCTTGAGGCCGTTGAGGAACTGCCCAAAGCTCTGTCCGCCATGGCACGAAGCGCCGGACTGGGCGAGGGCGGGGGCGGCGGTCAGCGCTGCGGTAATCGCCACACCGGCTGCGGCGACGCGCATCGCTTTGCCGACGACGCAGATCTTCCAAACCACCGAATCGAACCGCAGCATCGCCATCCTCACAGCCGTCATGGCCGGACTTGATCCGGCCATTCATCAAATCAAAAGCGAGCAGACTGTTGTGTGGATGGATCGCCGGGTCAAGGCCCGGCCTGGCTCCGTCATTGCGAGCGAAGCGAAGCTGCGCTCCTCGCAATGACGATGTTGAGCGGTCTCGCGAAAAATACCCGTCATGGCCGTGCTTGTCCGGGCCATCCACGTACTTCCTCGCGATTTTCGGCTGCAGTCGTGGATGCCCGGGACGAGCCCGGGCATGACGAAACACTGGTGGAGACGTCTTACAATTCGCGTGCGTTCGAAAACGCAAAGCTGCTCGCCCGTCGCGTATTCTCATCCAGGATCAGCGTCCGCGTGATCGGCGGCTCCGCCCTTTGCGGGCAATTTTCGCGTTCGCAGAGGCGGCAGTTGACGCCGATGGGGGTGCCTTCGGCCTTCTCCAGGTCCATGCCGGCGGCGTAGATCAGTTTCGCCGCGTGGCGGATTTCGCATCCCAAACCGATGGCGAAGCGTGGTTGCGGCTGCGGATGTGGCGCCACCGGGCGTCGGACCATTTGGGCGATCGAGAAGTAGCGGCTGCCGTCCGGCAGTTCGATCACCTGCTTGAGCAAGCGGTCCGGCGTGTCGAAGGTCGAGTGCACGTTCCACAGCGGGCAGGTGCCGCCGAACTTCGAAAACGGGAAGGTGCCGGACGAGAATCGCTTGGAAACGTTGCCGGCGTTGTCGACGCGTAGCAGGAAGAACGGCACGCCGCGGGCGTTCGGCCGCTGCAGCGTGGTGAGGCGGTGGCAGACCTGCTCGAAGCCGGCGTTGAAGCGCTGCGCCAGCACGTTGACGTCGTAGCTGAGCTGCTCGGCGGCGCTGTGAAATGCGCCATACGGCATCATCACCGCGGCGGCGAAATAATTACCCAGCGTGATCCGGAACAGCCGCCGCGCCGCCTCATCCAGTGCACCGGTGCGATGCACGATGGCGTCGATGACGCCGCCGTGCTCGGACAGGCCGGTCTGGAACGCGATCTGGAAGGCGCGGCCGGGACCATCGACCAACTCCGAGATCAGGAGCTGGCGGCGATGACGATCGAACCGGCGCAGCGTCTCGCGCATGACGTCGACCGGCATCACCCGCGTGGTGATCGAGTGCCGCTCGCGTAGCCGCTCGGCCAAGGCCCCGTAGACCTCCTGCGAGCCGACATTGAGCTCGTCGCGCATCGCCTCGGCGGCCTGCTCCAGTTCTGGGAAGTAGTTGCGGTTGGCCTCGATCAGGTCGCGGACCCGCTCGATCGGGTTGGCCTCGTAGCGGATCTGCTCGCGGTCGGCCATCTGCGCCGCCACCATCGTCTCGCCGCGCCGCGCCTCGGTGTAGGCGGCATACAGCCGCTGCAGCGAGTGGGTGCACGTCCGGGCACAATTCGGCGAGATCGCGCAGTTCCTGCTTTGGCAGGTCGATCTGCCGGAACAGCGGATCGGAGAAGATCTCGTTGAGTTCGGCGAAGAACCGGTCCTCGTCGGCGGTCGCCAGATCGCGAAGGTCGAGGTCGTAAGTCTCTGCCAGCCGCAGTAGGATTTGCGCGGTGACCGGCCGCTGGTTTCGCTCGATCAGGTTGACATAGCTCGGTGAAATGCCGAGTCCCTCGGCAATCTGGGTCTGCGACAGGCCAAGCTGCTGCCGAATCCGGCGGAAGCGCGGACCGACGAACAGCTTTTTCTGGGAATCTCCAGCCAATTCAGTGTCCTCCAGGCTGCCGCCGACATCCTGATTTTTACAATTGTTACAAATCGACTTTTGTGACAAGTATGATTGTTACATGACATCACCATTCGTTCGCAAGAGGTCTGTACGTTTTCGGCGATCTCGCGTTTATCTGGCGGCACGTTCCGCGGCGCATTGTCACGAATGTCGAAAAATTCGACCGAGCGCAGCGGAGAATTCGTACCGAAGGGATCATGACCATGAACTTCCAGCCTCGCGGCATCAGCGCCATCCACGGTCCGAGCTCCTACCAGAGCGAGCTCGAAGCCGCCGAAGCCCTGCTCAAGGACAAGCCGACCTGGAACGGCGTTACCGCCGAGGCCGTGGCCCGCATGCGCCTGCAGAACCGTTTCAAGACCGGTCTCGACATCGCCCGCTACACCGCGGCGCAGATGCGTGCCGACATGGCGGCGTATGACGCCGACCCGACCAAGTACACCCAGTCGCTCGGCTGCTGGCACGGCTTCATCGCCCAGCAGAAGCTGATCTCGATCAAGAAGCACGGCGGTGGCCGCACCGACCGTCGCTACATCTACCTGTCGGGCTGGATGATCGCGGCGCTGCGTTCCGAATTCGGCCCGCTGCCCGACCAGTCGATGCACGAGAAGACCTCGGTGCCGGCGCTGATCGAAGAGATCTACACCTTCCTGCGCCAGGCCGACTCGCGCGAGCTCAACGACCTGTTCCGCCAGCTCGACGCGGCGCGGAAGGCCGGTGACAAGGCCAAGGAAACGACGATCATCGACCAGATCGACAACTTCCAGACCCATGTCGTGCCGATCATTGCCGACATCGACGCCGGCTTCGGCAATGCCGAGGCGACCTATCTGCTCGCCAAGAAGATGATCGAAGCGGGCGCCTGCGCGCTGCAGATCGAGAACCAGGTGTCGGACGAGAAGCAGTGCGGCCACCAGGACGGCAAGGTCACCGTGCCGCACGACGTGTTCATCGCCAAGGTGCGCGCGCTGCGTCACGCCTTCCTCGAGATGGGCGTGGAAGACGGCATCATCGTCACCCGCACCGACTCGCTCGGCGCCGGCCTGACCCAGCAGATCGCGGTCAGCCATCAGCCGGGTGACATCGGCGACCAGTACAACAGCTTCCTGGATTGCGAGGAAGTCGACGCCACCAAGATCGGCAACGGCGACGTCATCATCAGCCGCAACGGCAAGCTGCTGCGTCCGAAGCGTCTGCCGAGCAACCTGTACCAGTTCCGTCCGGGCACCGGCGCGGACCGCTGCGTGCTGGACTGCATCACCTCGCTGCAGAACGGCGCCGACCTGCTGTGGATCGAAACCGAGAAGCCGCATATCGAGCAGATCGCCTCGATGGTCGATCGCATCCGCGAAGTCGTGCCGAATGCCAAGCTGGCCTACAACAACTCGCCGTCGTTCAACTGGACGCTGAACTTCCGCTGGCAGGTCTACGATGCCTGGAAGGAAGAAGGTAAGGACGTGTCCAAGTACAATCGCGCCGAGCTGATGAAGGCGGAGTACGACGAAACTCCGCTGGCGATCGAAGCCGATGCCCGCATCCGCACCTTCCAGGCGGATTCGGCCAAGCGCGCCGGCATCTTCCATCACCTGATCACGCTGCCGACCTATCACACGGCTGCGCTGTCGACCGACAACCTCGCTCGCGAGTATTTCGGCGACCAGGGCATGCTGGGCTACGTCAAGAACGTGCAGCGCCAGGAGATCCGTCAGGGCATCGCCTGCGTCAAGCACCAGGACATGGCCGGCTCCAATATCGGCGACGACCACAAGGAATACTTCGCCGGCGAAGCCGCCTTGAAGGCGGGCGGCGAGCACAACACGATGAATCAGTTCAGCTAAGCAAACAAAAAAGGAGAAGGACCATGACAACGGGCAGCAACTTCTGGGTGATCGGTGGCGAGTTCGGCTCGATGAACTTCCACAAGCTCGTCGAAGGATCGGCCCAGGTGAAGGGTCCCTTCAAGACGCGCCAGGAAGCCGAAGAAGCCTGGAAGACTCTCTCGGAAGAGAATCGCCACCGCGCCGGCGTGCGGTTCTCGATCGTCGAGGAGCCGAACCGGGCCGTCACCCCGGCCTGATGGCACAGCCGCAGCGGCGCACGCGCCGCGCGGCCCGCTCTTAAGCGAGCGGATGACCAGATAGAAGACGTCCAAGGACTTTGGCGGCCTCACCGGTGAACCCGGAGGGGCCGCCATCGTCGTTTGGGGTGGGCGACTACTCATCTGCTCGCGGAGCGCTCTTCGACTGAGCTAACTACCCGGCAGCGTCATCCTGAGGTGCGAGCCCGAAGGGCTCGCCTCGAAGGATGAGCCACAAGCACTGCAGCCTCCGCCTCGCGTGCAGCCGCATCCTTCGAGGCCCGGCTTCGCCGGGCGCTCAGGATGACGACTCATGATGTGGGGTTGCCGCGATGGCACCGTTGGGCGCCCGGTGGGCCGGGGCCGCGCCCGGCGTGGCGCAGCGAAGACGGGGGCAAAGCCTTGATCCACAAGCGCTGTTTGCGAACCTTGTGGTTACTGATAGGTTAACGCCTCGAAACGAGGCCCTCTGGGCAAGGCGGTCGGGTATGGCGGACGCGCAAAATTCCGGAACATCTGCGGCGAAGCCGATCCGGCTGCGCGATGCGTTGCGCCAGGCTCGAATCGAGGCCGCGGACCGGACCGGAGTCGTCGTCGATCTGCGCGACGCCGAGATCGCCCGGCTGGAAATCCTCAACGAGGCGCTGGATTCGCTGTTCGCCCAGATCCCCGACGGGGTCGATCTGTTCGACCGCGGCATCAGCCAGGGCGACACGCCGCGGCTGTGGATCGACGTCGTCGCCCATGTGGTGATGGGCCGCGACAAGCGGCTGTATCGCTTCGTCCAGGATACGCGCTACGGCCGCATCGTGATCGCCGAATCCCACGAGGCCGCCAAGATCGTCGACGCTGTCACGGACTACGTCGCCCGCCGCATGATCGAGCGCGAGCACGCGCTCGCCGTTCCGGCGCTCGCGCCTGTGGTCACTGAAGCGCCACTGCCGCCCGCCAAGCCCCGCCGCGGCGGCTTCGCCCTCTTCGCCCTCGGCTTCCTCGCCGGCGCGCTGGCGCTGTTCGCCCTCGCGCTGTTCGCAGCACTACGGCATTTGTGAAGACCTCCAAACGCCGAGCCTCATCGCGGCTTTGCTAATCACCACCGTCATGCCCGGGCTCGTCCCGGGCATCCACGTCTTCGGCCTATCTCCGTGGCAAGAACGTGGATGGCCGGGACAAGCCCGGCCATGACGGCGGATAGGGCTTTGTAACCACCAGCTACAACACCACCGGCTCTCTCAGCTCCACGACCTCTTCGCTCCCCATGAATCCCCGTACGCGGTGTTCGCAGCGGAAGCCGGTGTTGCTGCGGCTGATGGCGAACAAATTGTAGGCCGCGGACGGGCGGTGGTGATCGTTGAAGGCGGAGGCCGAGGGCACGCCGATCACCGGGATCGACACTTTCGGCGTCTCGATGCGGATGGTGGCGTGGACGTGGTCGTGGCCGTGAAGCACGAGATCGACCGGAGTGCGTTCGAGCAGTGCGATCAGCTCGGGCGCGTCGGTGAGACTCTTGTAGCGACGCTTCGAGCGCAGCGGATGGTGAATCAGCAGGATGCGAAACACTTGCTCCGACGCCAATCGCTCCAGAATAGCTTCGAGCGCAGATCGCTGCGTGCTGCCGAGCCGGCCGCTCGCCATCAGAGGCGCGGTCGGCACCGCGCTTGAGACACCGATGATCGCCACGTCGTCGCGCCGGCGGAGATAGGGAAAGCCGAGCACGCCGTCGTCACCGCTGATGTACTCGGGAAACGTCTCGGCGAAGCGCTTCGCGGTGGAGCGCACATAGGCGTCGTGATTGCCGGGCACGAGGCTGACACGATCGGGCGGCCCGACCGTTTCCAGCCAGCGCCGCGCCGGTGCAAATTCGGCTTCGAGCGCGACGTTGACGAGATCGCCGGTCACCGCGATGTGGTCGGGCGCCGCCGCGTGGATGTCCGCGACCAGCGTGTCGAGAATTTCGCGGCGATGAATCAGATGCCGGTTGCGCCGCCAGTTGAGCGTGCCGAGCATACGCTTGCTGGCGAGCTCGCGCAGCCGCAGCTTCGGCAGCGGCGGTAGATGCGGATCGGACAGATGCGCCAGAACGAAGGTCATGCGGCTCTTTCGCGTCGGCGGTGCCGCGCTTTCAAACACCCGCGCTTTTGACAAGTCGGGCGCAGCCGCGCAAGCATTCCGGGTGCCGGCCGCTGATCAGGAACGAATCGCTTGCCCCCGCTGCAGACCTTGCGAACCAGAGCCGAGCCGGTGCTGCGCCGCGTGTTTCATCTCTATTGGCGGTTCGCGCGCGGCATGACGCTCGGCGCGCGCGGCCTGGTCATCGACGGCGACGGCCGGGTGTTCCTGATCAAGCATACCTATGTGGCGGGCTGGCATCTGCCAGGTGGCGGCGTCGAGGTCGGCGAAAGCTTCGGCGAGGCGCTGCGCCGCGAGCTGCGCGAGGAAGGGCGGATCGAACTCGCCGGCGAGCCGGAGCTGCACGGCGTGTTCTTCAACAGCCATGTTTCGGTGCGCGACCACGTCGCCGTCTATGTGGTGCGGAGCTATGTCCAGGACCGGCTGCCCGAGCCCAATCGCGAAATCGCCGCCTGCGGCTTCTTCGCGCCGGATGCCCTGCCTGATGATACCACCCAGGGGACAAGGCTGAGGATCGCCGAGGTCCTGCAAGGCCGGCCGAAGATTACGACGTGGCGGGAGCCCGGCGGCGGTCCCAAGACGTAGCGCGCTCCCTCTCCCCTCGGGGGAGAGGGTTGGGGTGAGGGGGCCACGGGCGCAGTGCTTGTGGACCCCCACCCCCAACCCCTCCCCGCAAGGGGGAGGGGAGAGCGGCGCGACGGCTTGTAAACGCCCCGGACCGCACGCAACCGGGGCATCACACTGAGGGCCCATTTGCCCATTAGCCCGCCTTCATCAATTGAGCCGATTCAGGCATCCTTCCCCAATCCATATTTCCCAAGAGGTCCGATGCGACAAATCCTGGCACGCGTGATGATCCGCTCGCTCATCGTTTTGTGGGCGAGTCTGGCAGCCAGTATGGCGTTTGCACAGGTTCCGGCTCCGGCGCCCGCCGCCAATGGCAACGGCGCCGCGACGCCGGCCCAGCCGCCCGCGCCGTCGCCCGATCCACTCGGCCGCGACAGCCCGGCCGGGATGATCACCGGGTTTATCGACGCCGCCGGCGAGCAGAACTACGAACGCGCCGCGCAGTATCTCGATCTCAGCCAGGAGAAGGGCGCCTGGGGACCGAGCGTCGCCCAGCAGCTGCAGCGCATCCTCGATCAGGGCGGCGTGGTGTATTCGCGGCTGCGGCTCAGTTCGGACCCGCAAGGCGATGTCGACGACGGCCTGCCGCTCGATCTCGAGAAGATCGGCCTGGTCCGTACCGATCACGGCAATGTCGATCTGCTGGCGCAGCGCGTGGCCGACAAGGAGGGCCGCAAGATCTGGCTGATCTCGGCCAAGACCGTCGCCGACCTGCCGGACCTGTCGCGCACCGTGGTGTCGAGCTATGTCGACCGGCTGCTGCCTTACGAGCTGCGCACCGAATATCGCGTCGCTGGCGCGCCGGTCGGCCATTGGGCCGCCATCGTGGTGCTGGCCTTCCTGTCCTACGCGGCGGTGTGGCTGATCACCGGCGCGATCTGGGTGGTGGTGTTCCGCTGGCGCCGGCGTACCGGGGACTCGCGCCTTCGACGCGTGCTGATGGCCTCCGGCTTCCCGATCCGCCTGCTGTTCGCCTCGCTGGTGCTGCGCGTCGCGATGGTGCTGTCGGGCGTCGCGATCGTGGCGCGGCAGTACATGATGAACGTGACCGAGCTGCTCGGCTGGGTCGCGCTGTCGTGGATCGTCTGGCGCGTCGTCGATGCGCTGGCGTCGTTCGCGATCGACCGCATGACGCTGCGTGGCCGGCTGTCGATGCTGTCGGCCATCAACTTCCTGCGCCGCAGTATCAAGTTCGTCATCATCGCGTTCGCGCTGATCGCCGGGCTGAATTCGCTGGGCTACAACGTCACTGCCGGCCTCGCCGCTCTCGGCATCGGCGGTATCGCCATCGCTCTCGGCGCGCAGAAGACCATCGAGCATCTGGTCGGCAGCCTGACGCTGGTCACCGACCAGCCGATGCGCGTCGGCGATTTCTGCCGCTTCGGCGACACCACCGGCACCATCGAAGACATCGGCATGCGCTCGACGCGCATCCGCACGCTCGATCGCACGCTCGTCACCGTGCCGAACGGCCAATTGTCGTCGTCGTCGATCGAGAACTACTCACGCCGCGACAAGTTCTGGTTTCATCCGATCCTCGACCTGCGCTACGAGACCACGCCGGCGCAGATCCGCAGCCTGATTGCGGCGCTGCGCGAGATGTTGCTGGCACATCCCGATGTCGACAATGATCCAGCACGGGTGCGGATGGTCGGGCTGGGCGATACGTCGTTGAAGATCGAGATCTTCTCCTACATCCACGCAGCCAGTATGGATCGCTTCCTCGAGATACAGGAAGAGCTGCTGCTCCGCGCGATGGAGCTGGTCGACGAGGTCGGCACCGGCTTCGCCTTCCCGTCGCAGACCCTCTACGTCGCTCGCGACAAGGGCGTCACCCCGGCGAAGGCTCAGCCGCAAGCGGATGCGCCGCGCAGCGCGCCACCGCGCAGCGCTCGCGAAGGCGTCGTGGAGCGGGTGTAGGGCACCTGGGGGGCGCATCCTCATGGACCGCGCCCATCCGCGGTGCTATTGCGCGCCTCATGAGCGATTTGAACATCACCATCGCGCCCGAGACGCCCAACGACGCCGTCGCCATCGAGCGGCTGCACGAGCGCACGTTCGGGCCCGGCCGTTACGTGCTCAGCGCCTATCGGCTGCGTGAGCATGTCGACCATCTGCTGGATTTGTCGTTCACGGCCCGGATCGGCACGCTGCTGGTCGGCTCGGTGCGGCAGTTGCCGATCGCGGTCGGCGAGGTCCCGGCGCTGCTGCTCGGGCCGCTGACGGTCGAGCCGCCGTTCCGCTCGCGCAGCGTCGGACGCGCGTTGCTCGATCGCGCTATCGCTGAGGCCAAGGCGCAAGGCCATGGTTTGATCCTGCTGGTCGGCGACGAGCCGTATTACAGCCGCGTCGGCTTCAAGAAGCTGCCGCGCGGCCGCGTCACCATGCCGGGGCCGGTCGATCCGAACCGGATGCTGGCGCTCGAACTGGTCGAGGGCGCGGCGGCCGAACTCGCCGGCACGGTCCGGCCGGACTGGCGCTTCGCCCGGGCCAGCTAACCGTTGCGGCGCTCGCCGCGCAGCGTCGGCAGGCCGATGCCGGCGGCGTCGAAGCCGCCGTCGACCGCCAGGATCTGGCCGGTGATGTAGCTGGCGCGCTCGCTGGCCAGGAAGAAGATCGCCTCCGCCAGCTCTTCCTCGTGGCCATAGCGGGCCAGCGGAATGGCATCGCGGTAATCGGCACGGATTTCAGGCGTGTGCACCGCCTTGGCCATGGCGGTGTCGACCGGGCCGGGCGCGACGCCGTTGACGCGGATGCCGAGCGACGCCAATTCGACCGCGCATTGCTTGGTCAGATGCGCCAGCGCCGCCTTGCTGGTGCCGTAGGCGGCTCGCAGCGTCGAGGCCCGCACCGACGAGATCGAGGTGACGTTGACGATGGCGCCACCCCCGGAGTCGCGCAGCAGCGGAACCGCAGCCTGGGTGACGATGAACGGCCCGGTGAGATTGACCTCCATTACCCGGTGCCAATCCGCCAGCGTCAGGTCCATCACGGGTTTGAATACTGCGATACCGGCGTTGTTGACGACGGCATCGAGCCGGCCGAAGCGTTCGCCGACCGCAGCGATGTCGGAGTAGATTTGCTCCGCGTGACTGACGTCGCAATGCAGCGCCATGGTGCGCTCCGGCAGCGCCAGGGCCTGCATCGTCGCGGCGAGCTCCTCGTCATTGACGTCGAGCAGCGCGACCCGCCAGCCGTCGGCGAGAAAGCGTTTGGCCGTGGCAAGGCCGATGCCGCGTGCCGCTCCGGTGACGAGAGCGACCTTGGACGAAGGTGCAGTCATGATCCATCCTGTGACGTCGGGAGAAGGCGAGGGCGGGCGATCTCCAGCCGTTATCACATCGGGCGACGCTGGCGAATTCCATTCTTACCGGTGATCTCGGAATGATCTGTCGTCGGCAGAACGAGTGGGCGGGATTTTCGCCGCCGAGGCAGGCAGGAACCTGTCGCTGACATCCGGATTACATCAAGCTGGAATACGACAATCTCCAACAAGCAAGACGTCACTTCAATCCTGACAGCGGGAGGACTGGTAATGGACGACGAACTCACTCAGAAAATCCGCCACCGCGCCGCGGAGATCTGGCAGGCCAAGGGGCAGCCGGAAGGTCGCGACGAGGAATTCTGGCTGCAGGCGGAGCAGGAAGTCCAGGGCGAAAAAGAGACCTACGATCGGCTCAAGTCGGATCCGAGCATCACGACGAATAGTTAGCTGCCGGCTTCGGACCGAGGTCAGCCATATCTATTCTTTGGAGTCACTCCGGGGCGCTCGCCTGGCGAGCGAACCCGGAGTCTCAAACTATCCTAACAATAGCGAGATTCCGGATCGCCGCTGCGCGGCGTCCGGAATGACGTGCATGGGACAGCTCGTTGGTCTTCACGGTGTTCGGCGTAGCGAGCCGCGCGCCTCGCCCACTTCATCTCACATAAAACACCACAGCTGCGATCATCAGCAGCGCCGCCGCAGCGAGGCATTGCGCGAGAAAACGTGAAGCCGCGAGTTTGGTCGTTTCGTTCATCGGCGTTCCCCCGGTTGCTGTGGTCACGACGGGGCAGTCATCACCATCCGCACACGGAGCACGCTGGCCGACGCGCGACGCAAACGTGACGGCTGATCAGCGTCGCGCTGATCAGTTCCATGCTGATGATGTGATACGCTGAACGCCCCGCCGAGCATTCGCGCTATTGGAGTCCCCACTCCGCGAATGCCGACGCGGCAACGCTCAAGCATCAATGCGGCGGCAATTTGTCGTTGTAATGTGCGCCAGCGTTCCGTTTCTCTGTCGAGACGCGGTCGCGGTTGTTTGTCTCAGCCGCCGCGACCACGTTTGCTGTTAGCTTGTTACGGTGGTTCGTATGACGTCCGCTGACAGATGAGCAGGGGAGAGACACGATGCGTTTCATGGCGATCGTGAAGGCCAACAAGGACAGCGAAGCCGGCGTGATGCCGAGCACCGAGATGCTGACCGCAATGGGGGCCTTCAACGAAGAGATGGTCAAGGCCGGCCTGATGCAGGCCGGCGAGGGCCTGCATCCGAGCTCGAAAGGGGCTCGGATCAACTACACCACCGGCGCGCCCAGCGTGACGCGCGGGCCTTTCACTGGCGATCTGGTTTCCGGTTTCTGGCTGATCGAGGCCGCGTCGCTCGACGACGCGATTGCCTGGATCAAGCGCGCGCCGTTCGCCCCCGGTAATGAGGTCGAGGTCCGCCAGGTCTTCGCCGCCGAGGACTTTGGCGAGGCCCTGACGCCGGAACTGCGCGAGCAGGAGGAGCGCCTCCGCGCCGAGTCGGCGGTTCGGCACGGCTGACCCGACAGGCCAGTCATAAGGTTAGTGACCTTTACACCACGCTCATGTAAGAGCCCTTCACATGAGCTGGCGCAAGGAACAACGCCGCGCCGAGCGCGGCTACCATCACGGCAATCTCAAGGAGGCGCTACTGCAGGCGGCGCTCGGCCTGATTGCCGAGAAGGGCCCGGGCGGCTTCACCTTCGCCGACGCCGCCCGCATGGCCGGCGTCAGTCCGGCGGCGCCCTACCGGCATTTCCGCGATCGCGACGAGCTGCTGTCGAACATCGCCCAGCGCGGTTTCGAACTGTTCGAGCAAGCGCTGGCGAAGGCCTGGGACGACGGCCGTCCCGACACTGTCACCGCCTTCATGCGGGTCGGCCGCGCCTATCTGGCGTTCGCCCGCTCGGAGCCGGCGTATTATTCGGCGATGTTCGAATCCGGGGTGCCGGTCGACCAGAATCCGTTGCTGATGACTGCTTCCGAGCGCGCCTTCAACATCATCCGCGCCGCGGCCGAACGGCTCGCGGCGTTGACCCCGCCCGGCGTCGCGCGGCCGCCGGCGCTGATGATGGCTCTTCACATCTGGTCGATGTCGCATGGAATCGCGGCGCTGTTCGGCCGCGGCGATGGCGCCCGGCGCAAGCTGCCGATGGAGCCCGAAGAGCTGCTGGAGGCCGGGGTGCTGATCTATCTGCGCGGGCTAGGCTTCTCGACGGAGACCGCGGCGGAGACGGAAAAGCCAGCAGAAGCAACGCGATCCGGCCCGTGGGGTCCGGCCCCGAAGTAGGCTTCGACGCGTCGCCGAAGTTCGGGCGTACGGCGCATGCCCCCTGCGACACCCTGCGGCGAAAAATCATCCGACCGTTTTCCGACCTCGCTTGACAAAACTCAGGAACGGCCCAAGTATGTAAATGTTATTTACATTCACAACGGCACAGCCGATGGAGAATCGAATGAACGCCGCTGACTACAATCGTTGGGGCCCGGCCGAGGCGCGCTACCAGCCCATGCTGCGGCCGTCCTTCCGCCCCGGCTGGATCATCCTCACCGTCCTCGGCTTCCGCCGCCGACCTTCTCGCTGTTCGCGTTCGGCGTGCTCGGCGTCGATATTCTGGTCAATCTCTGGCGCGCCTGGGCGCTGCATCGGACCGCTGTTGCCACCAAGAGCCAGGCACTCGCCGCCGACGCCTTGCACTTCGCATCCGACGTGCTCGGCTCATTCGCGGTCATCGCCGGCCTGACGCTCTCGGCTTTCGGCTTCGAATGGGGCGACGCCGCCGCCGCGATCGGCGTCGCGGTGATGATCTCGATCCTCGGCCTGCGCCTCGGCCGTTCGACCATTCAGACCTTGCTCGATCAGGCGCCCGAGGGTGTCGCCGAAAAGGCCCGCGAGGTGATCAGCGACGTGCCGGGCGTCGTCGGCGTCGAGCGGCTGCGTGCCCGCATGGTCGGTCCGACGCATTTCATCGACGCGCTGGTGGAGGTGCCGCGCACCTACCCGATCGATCGCATCGACGAGATCAAGCGCGGCGCCCAGCAGGCGCTCGATCGCACCTTCGACGACGCCGACCTGACGTTTACGGCGATCCCGGTGGCCCGCAACAACGAGACGGTACGCGACCGCATCATGGTGATCGCACGCAACTCCGGCCTCGCCGTGCATCACGTCACCGTCCACGATCTCGGCCACAAGCTGACCGTCAGCATCGACCTCGAGGTCGACGGCGACATGCCGCTGGTCGAAGCGCACGACATCGCACATGCGCTCGAGCATCATATCCGCGACGAATTCGGCAGCGACGTGGAAGTCGATACCCATATCGAGCCGCTGGAGCCGGAAATGCCCCACGGCAACGACGCCTCGCCCGAACGCGTCGCCGAGATCCGCACGGCACTGACCAAGCTCGCCGCCAACGGCGCCATTCACGACGTGCACAATGTCCGCGTCCGCGACACCGAAGCCGGCGAGATCGTCAATTTCCATTGCTATGCCGAGCCGACACTCAGCGTCATCGCGGTGCACGACCGGGTCGACGAAATCGAACGCGGTCTGCGTCGTGCGTTTCCCGACGTGAAGCGCGTGATCAGTCACGCCGAGCCGCCCCACGCCGACTGAAACGCTCGCGCTGCGACCAAACTACGTAGTCGTGCGAGGCGAGCGTTCCCGTTTCGGACTCACCGATACGCAACTTGGTGAGTCAAAAAGGACACCGGGATAAATTTCTTCGCCGGGCTGAATCGTTGACTCTCGACAGCGAGTCCAAAGTGGATTCAAATTGAACTCGATTCGAGCGGGGGGCGACACGCCGCGTCGAACGGGGATTGGCAGCTTTCCGTGGGGGCTTGGTGTATGGCGCGCGTGCAGTCAGCGGGCGCGTGCGCTCAATCCGATTCCATCAAAGGATTGGCGCATTCCATTGCCAAGCCGGCCTATCACCGGCTGCTCACCGCTGAACCGGTCTTGCGCCGGGCGGTGCCTCTACTGATCATCGCCTTCCTGGTGACCATCTGCTTCGGCGCCGCCGTGCAGATCATCGAACAGTCGAGGCAGAAACGCGCCTCGCTGCATCGCGATCTGATCGCGCTGACCGACCTGTTGTCCGAACGGCTCGAGCATATCGGCGTGGTGCGGCTGGACCGTCCCGCCTCGCTCGAACGGCTGCAGGAGATGCTGCCCGGCCTGGTGCCGGACTGGGGCAACGTCGCCGGACGGCACATCATCGTCACCAGCGCCGATCGCCGGATTCTCGCCCGTGTGCCCAATGGCGAGGCCGCTGGCGGCGCTAATCGCTTCCTGGATGTCATCAGCGCCGCGCCGGCCATGACCCGTGCCGGACTGCAAGGCACCGTGTCGGAAGTGATCCTGCCCGGCGGCACTTCGGCATTGGCGACGCTGCACACCGTCAAGTCCCTCCCCGGCCAGGTCGTGGTGATCCAGGAAGACACCGGCTCGCTGCTCCGTTCCGATGCGGCCCTTCAGGTGACCCTGTCCGCCACCACCGGCTTCGTGGTGCTGATCCTCGGCTTCGCGTTTCACTGGCAGTCGACCAGGGCGCGCGAAGGCGACCTGATCAACGACGCTGTGCGCAGCCGCATCGACACCGCGCTCAACCGCGGCCGCTGCGGATTGTGGGACTGGGATCTGTCGCGCGGCCGCATCTTCTGGTCGGAGTCGATGTTTGCGCTGCTCGGCCTGCCGCATCGCAACGACCTGCTCACCTTCGGCGAAGTCAGCGCGCTGGTGCACAGCGACGACATCGATCTGTTCGCGATCGCAGACCGGCTGATCTCCGGCGACGACAACCACCTCGACCACAGCTTCCGGATGCGCCACGCCCAGGGCCGCTGGATCTGGCTACGGATGCGCTGCGAAGTCAGCCAGGAGGCCGGCGGGGCCGACAAACACCTGATCGGCATCGCCATCGACGTCACCGAACAAAAGAGCCTCGCCGCCCGCTCTGCCGAAGCCGATCTGCGGCTGCGCGACGCCATCGAGACCATCCCCGAAGCCTTCGTGCTGTGGGACGCCGACAATCGCCTGGTGATGTGCAACTCGCACTTCCAGCGTCTGCACAAGCTGCCCGACACCGCGGTGGCGCCGGGCACATCCTACGAGACCATCATCGAGGTCGGTCGGATGCCGCAGCTGCGCACCCGGCTGAGCGACCATTCCAGCAGCGAGCCCGGCGCCCGCACCTTCGAGGCCCAGCTCGACGACGGCAGCTGGCTGCACATCAGCGAACGCCGCACCAAGGACGGCGGCTATGTTGCCGTCGGCACCGACATTACGCGGATCAAGGCGCACGAGCAGAAGCTGGTCGACAACGATCTGCGCCTACGCGCCACCGTCGCCGATCTGAAGCTGTCGCAGGCCAAGCTGGAGAAGCAAGCGGTCCAGCTCGCCGAACTGGCTCGCAACTACGCTCTGGAAAAGACTCGCGCCGAAGAGGCCAACCAGACCAAATCGAAATTCCTCGCCAATATGAGCCACGAGCTGCGCACGCCGCTCAACGCCATCATCGGCTTCTCGGAGATCATGGGCAGCGGCATGTTCGGCACGCTGGGCTCGGAGAAGTATCAGGAATACTGCCACGACATCATGACCAGCGGACACTACCTGCTGGAGGTGATCAACGACATCCTCGACATGTCGAAAATCGAAGCCGGGCGGATGCGGCTGGAAATGGAGCCGCTCGATCTCGCCAAGACGCTCGGCGAGTCGCTGAAAGTGGTGTCGGGTCGCGCCGAGAACAAACATCTCGATCTGCGTTCGGAGATCGGCGACAACATCCCCGTCGTCGCCGACCGTCGCGCCGTTAAGCAGATCTTGATCAACCTGCTGTCCAACGCGGTGAAGTTCACGCCCGATGGCGGCCGGGTGACGGTGCGAAGCCGCACCCTCAAGAACTCGATCGTGATGATCATCGCCGACACCGGCATCGGCATCGCGCCGCAGTCGCTGCGCCGCCTCGGCCAGCCGTTCGAGCAGGTCGAGAGCCAGCTCACCAAGAGCTATCACGGCTCCGGCCTCGGCCTCGCCATCGCCAAATCGCTGGCCAATCTGCATGGCGGCTCGATGCGTCTGCGCTCGACACTCGGCTCCGGCACCGTCGTGATGGTGCAGCTGCCGCGCAACGGCCGGCAGGACCAGCGCAAGATCGCCGCCTGAGAGCGGCGCAAGCGCGCCGTCTGAGAATGGACAACGGCGCGGCCTGTTCCAGATAGCCGAATGCCGTATTGCCGGCCCCAACTCCCGGAGGCTTAATCGTCGGCGATCAGGCGCGGGAGACCGGAGCCGCATGAACGTCGGCGATATCATTCATGCCATATCCGTGTGGTCGTTCCGGCTGGCGATTGCCGGCGGCGCGGTTGCGATCGGCTACGTGTACATGACCGGCGACCGTGACATGCCGGGCACGCGAATGGCCGCGTCCACGGCCTCCTCACCGGGCACGGACGAGGTCGCGATCGGTGACTGCCGGCCGATCGGTCACACCGCCAATGACGAGCTGGTGTATTCGATGGACTGCGAAAGCCTTCCCGCGGCGACTGGCGGCGGCGAGTAGCTTGGCCGCTCTTACCAATTAACCCGGGCACCCGCCGAGACCTGATGGCTTTCGGCGTTGCGGCGGAATTCGCCATTATAGGCGGCGAACAGTCGGAATGACTCGGTACGCCAGCCGGAGATCTTGGCCCCAATCAGCGCCGCATTGCGGCCGGGGTCTGCAGCGGCGACCAGGAAGGGTTGATCGAGCAGCGCAGCCTGGCTGACCAGCGTGGTGTCGCGCAGGTCATAGCCCCAGCCGACTTTCAGCTCCGGCATTAGCGTGGTGCCGTCGGTGGTGCGAAGCCGGGAGGTGAGCGCGGCGCCGAGCGTGGTGGTCATCTTCTCGTATGTCCGCGCCGCATAGACGAGGCCGATCGGCACCTGGCTTTCGCTGTAGGCGTCGCGGCGGAAGCCCTGCCAGCTCAGGCCGGCGAACGGCTTGAACACGAGGTCGGGTGCCAGCGTGAAGCGATAGCCGGCCTCGAAGCTGGTGCCGATGCCGATGCCGTTGGGGCTGCCCGACAGCGAGGTCGGCGACAGCAGGATCTGGCGCGAGGTCGACATCTGGCTCGGTCCCGCCGCGATACGCGCATCGATCACCGCGGCTCCGGGCG
>NZ_BADD01000242.1 GCF_000333455.1 Rhodopseudomonas sp. B29 | reverse complement strand
CGCCGCCTTGGCGATGGTCTGCAGCCAGTATTTGTTCATGCTGAAGATCACGTCGTCGGCCGTGAACGGCTGACCGTCGTGCCAGACTACGCCCTTGCGTAGCGCGATGTCGTAGGACTTGAAGTCGGCCGAAGGCTTCACGCTGGTGGCGAGCACCGGGAAGAATTCGGCCTTGCTGTCCTGCCGCAGCAGCGGCTCGAGGATCTTGGTCGAGCTGATCAGCGGACTGGAGCCGCCGCCGCCCGGCACGAACACGGCCTGAGGCTCGAACCCGCCCCAGCTCGCCACCAGCACGCCGCCCTTCTTCGGTGTACCCTGCGCAGATGCGGGTGACGAAAATCCAAACGGCAATCCCGCGGCAACCGCCGCCAGCGCCGATGTGCCCAGAAACTCGCGTCTGTTGATGCTGCTCATTGATCACTCCGGTCCGGAATTTGGTGAATGTGTCTGTGTTCGTTGGCGATGATCAGCCGCCGGCAGGGATCGCGTAGGATCCGCGGCCGATCGCCACCAGGGCGCCCTTGTTGTTGAACAGATCGACGTCGGAGACCCCGACGCTGCGGCCGAGACGACGCACCGTCGCCTTCGCGGTCAGATCGGTGTCGACCGCGGGGCGCAGATAATCGACGCGGAAATTGATGGTCGGGATGCCGCCACCGACCAGCATGGCCAACGCAAAATCACCCACAGTGTCGATGATCGACGCCAGCGGACCGCCGTGCCACTGCTTGGTGCCGCGTCCGCGCTCGAACTCGGGACGGAACGGCGCCAGCATCGTCAGGGTCTGCTGTTCGAGGTCGAGCTCGGTGACCTTGAGCTGACAGAACGCGATGAACGGCGCGCTGTCGGCCATCGCCTGCAGGCCGGCAATGTCGAGCGGCTTCGCCGTGCCGCTCATGGAGTCACCACGAGCTTGCCGAGCACCTTGCGGGCTTCGAGAATGCCCATCGCTTCGATCGCGTCCTGCAGCGGGAAGGTCTTGTCGATGACCGCCTTCATCTTCCCGGCCCGCATCAGCTCGAACAGCTCGAGGATGTCCTCGCGCTCCCAGCCGTTGGAGCCGAGGATCTGAAGTTCGAACGTCCAGATGAAGCGGATGTCTTCCTTCGGATCGAAGCCCGCCGTGGCGCCGCAAGTCACCAACCGACCGCCCTTGCGCAGGCACTTCAGCGAAGGCACCCAGGTGTCACCGCCGGTGAAATTGACCACGAGATCGACACCGGAGCCCTTGGCGGCCTTGCCAGCGCGCGGCTTGCCGT
Organism: Rhodopseudomonas sp. B29; assembly: GCF_000333455.1. Lineage (GTDB taxonomy): Bacteria > Pseudomonadota > Alphaproteobacteria > Rhizobiales > Xanthobacteraceae > Rhodopseudomonas. The sequence goes on along the minus strand of NZ_BADD01000242.1, from coordinate 20,957 downwards.
GGCGGGCGCGGCATTCCTGCATGAAGTCGACTTCGTTGTAGAGGATGACCTCGTCCGCGCCGATCTCCTTGAGCCGCTCGCCCTTCTCGGCCGATCCGGCGCAAGCGATCACATAGGCACCCACCGCCTTGGCGAGCTGCACGCAGCAGATGCCGACGCCGCCCGAGGCGCCGAGGATCAACACCTTCTCGCCGGCCGAGACGTGACCGATGGTCGTCATCATCCGCAGCGCCGTGCCGTAGGCAACCGGAAGGCTCGCCGCCTGCTCGAACGAGATATCGTCGGGCAGCGCGATCAGCTGATGCGCGCGGGTGACGCAGTATTCGGCAAGCCCGCCGTTTCGCGTCTCGCCCATCAGGCCGCCTTCGACGCGGTTGATCGGGTCGATCAGCACGCGGTCGCCGACCTTCCAGCCTTCGACGCCGGCGCCGAGCGCCTCGACTTCGCCGGCGATGTCGATCCCCATGATGATCGGCATCGGAATGCGAATGCCCGGCATGCCGCGGCGGGTGAAGATGTCGTGATAATTGTACGAGGTCGCCTTGACCTTGATCAGCACGTCGCCCTCGCCCGGCTCCGGCTTGGCAAAGTCCTCGACATAACTCATCTGGTCGAGACCGCCATGGTCACGAAGCAACACTGCACGCATTCACGTCTCCTTCGATGCTTGTCTCTGCGGCTTCACGCCGACTGATTGGGTCCGTTTATTTGGAAAACTCGATCACGACGCCGTAGCTGTGTGCTGGTCCGACACGCAGTCGGCCGCTGCTTACGGTGAACGGCACGCCGCCCGCCTGCAGCGCCGTCTGCGCCTGCGCGAGCGACTTGGTGCGGAAGCCGAGGCCGACCATCTGCGTCTTGCCGGCTTCGGGGAGCGGCGCGTCGGCGCCATAACGCTGCGTTGCCGCCTCGCGAGTCAGAGCGACGACACGCGCTTCGGCCGCGTCGAACGCCACGCCGCCGGGGATTTCCTTCAATAGTCCCGGACCGAACATGCCCTCGAACAAGCCGAGCGCCGACCGCGGATCGTCGCCGCAGAACACGAATTCGGAAATGTTCTCGACCCCGTTCGGATGCGTCTGCCATTCCGGCCGGTACACCAGCTCCGGTGTCTTGTGGTGACAGAAGAACGTGCGGCCGTAATCGAAGCCCTGCTTCGGCAGATGCAGCACCGTGAAGGCCGCGTCGAACGTCCCTGCCCCGGTATCGACCGGCCTGACGAAATCCAGCGGCTTCTCAGCCGCCACGCCGGCATGCGCCGCATTGAGCTGCGCGCGCGCCGGATCTGGACAACGCCAGACGATGCCAGAGAGTCCTTTCGGATCATGCCACTGCTCGGGACGCTGCTGCTTCTTGCCGGGTTCATAGCCGAGCAGTTCGAGATAGTTGTTCTTGAAGATCGCGAGATTGTTGGACGATCCGAGAGAATGGTGACCACGCGGCGTCAGATGAAACCCGAGAGCCTGATAGGCCGCAGCGGCCTGGTCGAGCTCGCCGTGTACGAGCACGATGACATGATCGAGCTCCGCAGGGAGCCTGCCGCCGTGACCTTTTTCCGACTCGGACATTCCGCTTCCTTGTTTGTTGTCTAACTCGCCCAGTTGCATCTATTCCGCGTCGGTCCAGCGCTGTTCGTTACTACTTGCCATCGAACTTCCGCTGTGGAGGTATTGCAAAAATCGACGACAGCGGGTCACCAAATTTCCCGGCGTTACGAGGTGATCGATCTCCGAGCGGCGCATTTTTCAGAACGCTCTTCCTCGATGGATGTCGTTCAACCGAGCGGCAGGCGCTGGCGGACCAGCGTCGTCCAGTACGAACAGCCCCACGGGATGACATCATCGTTGAAGTCGAATTTCGGATGGTGCAGCGGCGCGCTGTCGCCGTTGCCGATCATGATCATCGCGCCTGGACGCTCGTTCAGCATGAAGGCGAAGTCTTCTCCGCCGAGCGTGGGCGCCATCTCCGAATTCACTTGCGCTTCACCGGCGACGGCTCCGGCGGCCGCAACCGCCCGCTCGACGCCGATCTCGGCATTGCGCATCACCGGATAGTGCCGCAGGTACGACAGCGAGCCCGTCGCACCAAACCCAGCCGGAATGCTCTCGGTCAGCATGCGCAGCTGTGCTTCGACAGCGTCGCGCGTAGCTTCGTCGAGCGTGCGCACCGTGCCGCGCAACGTCACCGTCTGCGGAATGACATTGAAGGCATCGCCGGCCGCCATCTGCGTGATCGAGACCACCGCCGACTTGAGCGGATCGATGGTCCGGGCGACGATGGATTGAGCCGCCTGGATCAACGACGCCGCGATCACGACCGGATCGATCGTCGCATGCGGCTGGGCGGCATGACCGCCTCGCCCTTCGATGGTGATAATGATCTCGTCGACCGAGCCCATCTGGGCGCCGGCACCGGTCGCAAATGCGCCGAGCGGAAGACCCGGGCGATTATGCATGCCGTAGAATTCCTGGATCGGAAAACGCTTCAGCAATCCGTCTTCCAGCATTGCCTTGGCGCCGGCGCCGCCTTCTTCCGCCGGTTGGAAGATCAGCGCGACATCGCCATCGAACGCCCGGCTTTCGACGAGCCCGAGCGCCGCACCGAGCAACATCGTGGTGTGACCGTCGTGACCGCACGCATGCATCTTGCCAGGGACCTGCGAGGCCCATTCGGCGTCAGTTGCCTCGAGAATGGGCAACGCATCCATGTCGGCGCGTAGGCCGATCATCCGGCCCGAGTTGCGCGACTGGCCGTGAATGATTCCGACGACCCCGGTGCCGCCGATGCCCTCATGAACCTCGTCGACTCCGGCTTCACGCAGGCGCGCCGCGACCCGCTGCGCGGTGCGATGCACGTCGTACAGCAACTCGGGATTGCGATGCAGATCGTGACGAAACTCCTTCAGTTCGTCCAGATAACGCGATGTCCAGTTCTCGATCGGCATTCGATGCAATCCTGAGTTCGTCGCTCACAGAATATTCAAGTTCGCGCTGAGGCCCGGCTCGCGGCCGGGTTGTGCTGAGGCCGGGAGCGGCCGCCCCGTACATTCAAATCCCGCGCCATCGCCCGGCATCTCGAACACGCCGGAGTCGAGAAATTGCTCGATCGCCGCCGCATAGGGCGCGATGTCGATGCCCTGCTCGTCCAGCCAAGTATCGTTGTAGTACGTGTCCGAGTAGCGCTCGCCGTCATCGCACAGCACCGTCACAAGCGATCCCGTGCGGCCGTCGCGCAACATCGCCGACGCGCACCAGCACAGTGCTATAAAATTCGCGCCCGTCGATCCGCCGACGCGGCGAGAGAGACGCGCGGACAACACGCGGGCGGCGGCAATCGACGCGGCATCCGGTACGCGCATCATCTGGTCGATGACGGTCGGCACGAAGGACGGCTCGACCCGCGGGCGGCCGACGCCTTCGATCCGCGAGCCGCGGACGCAGTTAGCGGTGCGGCTGTCGGACTTATAGGCTTCGAAGAAACAGGAATTCTCGACGTCGACGCCGCACAGCCGCGTGCTTTTCCGGCTGAAGCGAATGTAGCGGCCGATGGTCGCGGACGTGCCGCCGGTGCCGGTGCTCATGACGATCCACTCGGGCACCGGGTGGCGCTCGCCCGCCATCTGTTTGAAGATGCTCTCGGCGATATTGCCTGTGCGCCAGTCGATCGCGCGTTCGGCGTAGGTGAACTGATCGAGATAGTGGCCGCCGAGCTCGGCGGCGATCAGCTGCGCGGCCGCATAGACCTCGGACGACTTCTCGACGAAATGGCAGCGGCCACCGAAGCGCTCGATGGTCGACACTTTCTGGCGCGACGTCGAGCGCGGCACCACTGCAATAAACGGCAGGCCGAGCAGTTCGGCAAAATAGGCTTCCGAGACGGCCGTCGATCCCGACGACGCCTCGACCAGCGTCGTCCCCGGCCCGATCAAACCATTGCAGAGTCCGAACATGATCAGCGACCGGCCCATGCGATGCTTGAGGCTGCCGGTCGGGTGCGTGCTCTCGTCCTTGAAGTAGACGTCGAGGCCCTGAAGGCCCGGGAAACGTACGCGAAACAGATGCGTGTCGGCCGAGCGCCGGGCATCCGCCTCGAGAATGTCGACGGCGTTCCTGACCCACTCCTGTTCGGCCGCTTCCTTGCCGAACAGGCCCACGACCCGCTTGGGCTCTGCAGCAAGATTCCGCGCCATCGCAACCTGAACCGTCGTCATTACTTCACGTACCCCGCGAGCCGTCGAGTGGCGCCAGGCAGGACGATCAGATGTCGTGTCCTGCGCCGCGAGACCGGAAAGATCCGGCACGCCTTCGATCATCGCCCCCGACGCCCCTTCTGCTTCGCTACACAAGCGGCCGTCTGAAGGAGGAGATTAGTGATTGAGTTCGGGGGAATGTTCACATATTTTACCTGCTGTACGGCACAATTTGATGAGTTTGACCCAATAATGGCCCATAAGATCGATCAAATTGACCTTCGCATCCTAGCGGCCATGCAGGCCGACTCGTCGCGCTCGCAGCGCGAGCTCGCCGATGAGGTCGGCCTGTCGCAAAATGCGTTCTGGCGGCGTCTGAAAGCGTTGGAAGCGAGCGGCGCGATCACCGGCTACGGCGCGCGGGTCTCACAGGAGGCGGTCGGCGTGCCGATGACCGTGTTCGTGATGGTGCGGACGCGGCGGCACTCCGCCGAGTGGCTCAAGCGCTTCCGGGCGCAGATCGAATCGATCTCCGAGATCGTCGCGTTCTATCGGATCAGCGGTGATTTCGATTACATGCTGAAGATCGCAGCGCGCGACATGAGCAACTACGACAAGGTCTATCAGACCATCATCAACAAGACCGAGCTGGAAACGGTCACGTCGTATTTCTCGATGGAGGCCATCATCGACGGGCGTCCGCTTCCGATCGGGCGCTGAAAGGTCGTGCGCCGGCGCGCCACGCCACGGGCGGCGCAGACGTCTTGGGCGCGGCCATCCGCCGGCGGGAACGGCGGCGCTGGGTGGAAAATCGACGATCTACTTGTAGATGCTGCGCGCGAGGTCGAGCATCTCGTTCTGCCGCATCGGGTCGGAGCCGCCCATCAGCTTCACGTCCGAAATCTCCCGCTCCTCCGCTGACAGCTTCTCCAGCACGCCCGACCGCACGATGCCGTAGCCGTCCACCGCGTAGATCTTCTGCACCTCTTCGGACATCATGAAGTCGGTGAACAGCTTCGCGGCGTTCGGATGCGGCGCGTTCTTCAGCACCGCTGCCGAGTACTGGACATAGGGCGCGCCCTCGGTCGGCACGATCGTCTTCACCGGAAGCCCCTTCAGGTATTTGATGTCGCCGAGGATGAACGGGACGTAGATCGCCATCTCGCCGCGCGCGACGCGGCGGCCCGCCTCGCGCATCTCGCGGGTGAACTGCAGGTTCTGGGTGGCGAGCTTTTCGTGAAACTCCTTGCCGAGTTTCTCGAGCGTGACGAAGAACATCACGTAGCCGCCGCCGACGGCGCGCATGTCGTCGGACAGGATCTTGCCCTTCCATTTCGGATCGGTCAGATCGCGCCAGCTCTTCGGCTCTTCGCCAGGCGGCACCAGCTTGGTGTTGATCAGCATGCCGTAGTTGATGGTCATCACCGGCGCGCTGAGGCCGTCGTCCTTGAACTGACCTGTCAGGCTTTTGGCGTTCGGCACCTCGCCGTGCGGCGCCAGCGACTTGTCCTCCGCGTTCATGATGATCGCCTGATTGTCCGAGTTGAACATCACGTCGCCGAGGAAGCGGCCGGCGGTCTGCTCGGTGCGGATGCGTTCGCGCAGCTCGCTGGCGCGAGCTTCGAGCACCTGAACCGGAATGCCGTATTTGGCTTCGAACGCCTTGGCGACCGCCTTGGTCGATGGCGCGCCGACGAGCGCGGTGTAAAGCACCAGGCCCGCTTCCGCCTTGGCGTCGGTGACGACCTTGTCCCAGCCCGCGACCTGCGCGGCACCGGGCGTCGCCAGCCCAGCGGCGATCGCCACGCCGGCAACCACGGCCAAAGCCGTCTTCATCACTCCGCGAAATCCTGTCCTGCTCATGCGTTCCCCTGGATTTTTGTTGTTAGAGGCTGAGGACGACATAGTCGTCCTCGACGGTGACGTCGTAGCTTTCCGCTACGTACGGACCTTTGACGAGTTCCTCGCCGCGCTCGACCGCGACGTCGATCTTGCGCGCCTTTATGCGGGCCGGATCGCAATAGGATTGGCCGCTGCGAATTTCGAACTCCCAGCCGTGCCACGGGCAGCGCAGGAATTCGCCCTTGCGCGACACCGCGTACTGGCCGACGCCGGAGGGCTGCACCAGCGCGGTGACGGCCCCTTTGCACAGCTCGGCGCCGCCGTGCGGGCAGCGGTTGAGCAGCGCGAAGAACTCGCCGTTCACGTTGAAGACACCGACCTGGCGGCCGGAGACGTCGACGATGCGGTGGGTGCCGGCGGGAATCTCGGCGGTCTTGGCGACGATGTGTCTGATCATGGCAGTCCGTACAGAACCTTGGCGTTGGCGTGGAAGACTTTGCGCCGCTCCTCGTCCGACAGCGGCATCTTGAAGGCGTAGCGCGGATCGTCGAAGTCCCAGTGCGGATAGTCGCTCGAGAACATCAGCCGGTCCCAGCCGAGCCAGTCGATCACGTCGCGCAGATGCGCCTGCTTGCGCGTCTCCTCCATCGGCTGGGTGGTGAACCAGATGTGGCTGCGCAAATACTCGGACGGCGGCCGTGTCACGTGCGGCACCTCGGCGCGCAGCCGGCTCCAGTACTTGTCCATGCGCCAGCCCAGCATCGGCGCCCAGGTGAAGCCGCCTTCGACGGCGACGACCTTGAGCCCAGGGAATCGCTCGAACACACCCTCGAAGATCAGGCTGGTGAGCACCGCCTGGGTGATGGTGCCGAACGTGTTGTGCTCCTCAAGGTAATAGGTCGGCGAGCCCGCGCCCGAAGAGAAATGCCCGCCGCCGATCGCGGCGGGATGGAACGCCAGCGGCAGGCCGGCGCGCTCTGCCGCGGCGTAGATCGGCCAATAGCGTTTGCGGCCGAGCGGCTCGAGGGACTTGGGCGAGATCAGGATCTGCTTGAAGCGCGTATCGGCGGCGCAGCGCTCGATCTCGGCGACCGCGACCTCGGCATCTTCCTGCGGCACGATGATCGCCGGCATCAGCCGCGGCTCGGGATCGACCCACTTCTCCAACTGCCAATTGTTGATCGCGGTCGAGAGCGCGGCGGCGAACGCCTGGTTGCGCTCCTCGAAAATGCCGCGGCCGAGCGCGATCAGCATGCCGAATTGGATGCCGTTGGGATCGAGGTGCTGGCGCTGCAGCAGCGGCAGCGAGCATCCGGCCGGCCCGCCCTCTTCCGGATAGGCATCGGCGCGCATGCCGCGCGCCATCATCCGCGGATGCGGCTCCTGATTATAAACGCCGGAACGGACATGGGCGCCGATGGTCTCGACATGCTCGCGCCAGCGCGCGGGTAGCCACGGATACAGATCCACCGCGGAGCGCGCAGTGATGTGGACGTCGCAGTCGACGATGGAAGCGGCGGCGCGCTTATCTTCGGGGCGAAGCGGATCGACGAGCTGCTGATTCATGCGGTGACCTCCAGGCTCTTGGTAGCTTCGCCGCCCTGACGCAGGCGGCCATAGGTCGCGTGAGGATTGTCGATCGCGATCTTGCGTAAGAGATCGGTGGGGAAGCCGTCGGGAACGACGTCATCGCCGTCGAAATGCCAATGCGGATAGTCGGTCGAGAACAGCAGCATCTCGTCGGAGCCGAGATGGTCGAGCAGGCGCTCGACAATGGCGGCATCCGGCGGCGCGTCGAACGGCTGCAGCGTCAATCGCACCCGCTCGCGGATGATCTCGCGCGGCATGCGGTCGATCCACGGCAGCTCGGTGCGGACGCCCAGCCACATCTTGTCCTGCCGCCATTGAAACGACGGCATCCACGTCACCCCGGACTCGGCGAGCACGAAGGTCAAATCCGGAAACTTCTGGAACACGCCCTCGGCCAGCAGGCTGACCAGCGAGGCCTCGAATCCGGCCGACTGACTGACATAGTCCTCGACGTAGTAAGACGGCCAGCCGACCCCGGTCGGCGCATGGCGATTGAGGCTGCCAGCGTGCAGGCAGATTGGCAGTCCCGCACGGCTGGCCGCTTCGAACACCGGCCAGTAGATGCGGCGGCCGATGGTCAGTTCGCCGATCACCGGCAGCAGGACTTGGACGAAACCTGGATTGCCGGCGAGCCGTTCGATCTCCGCCACCGCCAGCGCAGGATCCTGCAGCGAAACCAGGATCGAACCGCGGAGCCGCGACTCCTGCGACAACACCTTGTCGGCGGTCCAGTCGTTGACGGCGCGCAGGATCGCCGCCGCCATGTCGCCGTGATACAGCGCGATGGCGCCGTGGATGACGTTGACGATGCCGATGCTGCTACCGAACTGATCGAGCGCGCGGCTGCGCAGCCGATCGAGTTCAGACCCGGGTTCATCAGCGCCCGCCTTCCAGTCCGGCCGCCATTGCAGCGGCAGGATCGGATTGTCGCTGCTCATGGTGAAGGCGAAGCGATCGATGTGGCGATTGCTGAACTGATCGCTCCAGTACTCGTCCATATAGGGGAGCAGAGCCGACATCCGCGGCGCGGACAGATGCAGGTCGCAATCGACCGCGCCCTTGAAGGGAATTTTCATCAGGCGGCTTCCTTATGACCGATCACCGCCCAGGCGGCGCTCTGCGGCACCAGGACATTGACGTTGTCGCCGATCGCGTAGTTGCCGAAGGCCGGCGCATCGACATTGATCCGGCCGCCCTCGGTGTCGACGAACACCGAGCGGGTCGGACCGCGAAAGATCGTGTGAGCGATGCGGCCGGTCCATTGCAGTTCGTGTTCGCCGCGCACCGCGTCGGGGCCGGCGATGCGCGCATCCTCCGGCCGTACCATCACGGTGACGCTCTGCCCCGGCGTGAGTTCGGCAGCGGCGTCGCACGGCCCGCGCCAGCCCTGCCCGGCGACGTCGAGCTGGATGCGGCCGCCGGCGATGCGGCGGCAGGATTCGACGCTGGCGTCGAGCAGATTGGGCGTGCCGAAGAACGCCGCCACGGTGCGGTTGACCGGCCGGCGATAGATTTCTTCCGGCGCACCAATCTGCTGGATGCGGCCGCGATCCATCACCACGACGCGGTCCGACAGCGCCATCGCTTCCGACTGATCGTGCGTCACGTAGAGACTGGTCATGCCGAGCCGCTTCTGGATCGACCTGAACTCGTCGCCCATCTGCAGCCGCAGCTTGGCGTCGAGATTGCTCAGCGGCTCGTCGAGCAGCAGCACCTTGGGCTCGAACACCAGCGCGCGGGCAATCGCCACGCGCTGCTGCTGGCCGCCCGACAGCGCCGGCGCCGGCCGCTCGGCGAAGCGCTCCATCTCGACCAGGCGCAGCGCCCGCATCACCAAATCTTGCACCTCGGCATTCGGCCGCCGCCGCACCCGCAGCGGATAGGCGACGTTCTCGAACACCGTCATGTGCGGCCAGATCGCATAGGACTGGAACACCATGCCGAGCCTGCGCCGTTCCGACGGCACCACGAACTTGCTCGCCGCGTCGCTGACCACCTCGTTGCCGATGCTGATGCGGCCGCCGGTGTTCTGCTCGAGCCCGGCGACCATGCGCAGCGTCGTCGTCTTGCCGCAGCCCGACGGGCCGAGCAGCGTGACGAACTCGCCCTCCTCGACCCGCAGATCGACGCTGTCGACCGCGACGAAATCCCCGAAGCTGCGACTGACCTTTTCAAGCGTTACGTTCGACATCCTGGTCACCCTGCCACTACAACGCGCCGATGCGGGTCTTGATCAGGCGGAGCTGTATCCACCTGATCACCAGCACCATCACCATCATGATCATGCCGATGACGCTGACCTGCTCGGCATTGCCGTTCGCCCACAACTTCATCAGCACCACCGACAGCACTTCCGAGCCGACCGAATACAGCAGCACCGAAGCGCTGAGCTCGCGCATGATGCCGAAGAACAGCAGCACCCAGCCGACCGCGAACGCCGGCCACGCCAGCGCGATCATGATCCGCCACATCGTCTGCAGCCAGTTCGCGCCATGGACGCGTGAGCACTCTTCGAGATCGTAGGAGAGCTGCGCATAGGCGCTGGTCATCACCCGCACCGACAGCGGCGTGCCGAGCGAGATGTAGGCCAGCAGCAACGCCCACAGCGTGCCGTAGATCGGAATCGCGTGCGGCAGCAGCGCGAAGCCCCACAGGAAGCCGACGCCGAGCACGATGCCGGGCATCATCCAGGGCAGCCACGCCATGCCGTCGATCAGCATCCGGCCGCGCCAACGCGTCCGCACCGACACATAGGCGACGATGCCGCCCAGCAGCATCGTCAGCGTCGCGCCGACGAGGCCGAGCAGCATGGTGTTGCGGAAGCCGCGCCAGAACTCTCCGCTGGAAAACACTGCCCGATAATGATCGAGCGTCAGCATGTCCCACTGGTAGAAGCCGAAGAACTGGAAGAACGATCCGATCAGGAGCTGCCCGACCGGCAGCACGACGGTGACGACGAAGAACAGCATGCACAGCGCGAAGGTGAACCAACGCCATTTGCCGAGCTTCATCACTGCCGGCGAATAGCCCTTGCCGGTGACGGTGGTGAAGCTGCGCCCCTTCAGCATCCGCCACTGCGCCAGCACCACCAGAAGCAGCAGCACCAGGATCACGAAGCTGATCGCGGTGGCGTATTGATATTGCGGCGGCGAGCGCTGGTTGATCGAGTCGTAGATGTCTGTGGTGATCACCCTTATGCCGGCCGGCGAGCCGAAGAACAGCGGCGATTCGAAATTCTCGATGCCGCGCACGAAGCTGAGGATGGCGGCGCCGGTCAGCGCCGGCATCATGAGCTGCAGCGTCACGGTGCGGAAGGTGCGCCAGCGCGACGCGCCGCACATCCGCGCGGCCTCTTCCAGCCCCGGGTCCATGGCCCGGAACGCGTCGACGATCAGCAGGAACAGGAATGGCACCGAATATTGCATCATGTGCCAGACCACGCCGCCGTAGGAATAGACGTTGATCAGCGGCGCGGTCGATCCCGTGATCCATTGATAGACTTGGTTGATCAATCCGACCTGCGGATTGCCGAGCATGCCCCAGGCCATCGCGGTCAGGATCGGCGGAATGAAGAACGGCAGCGTCACCAGCACTTCCAGCGTGCCGCGCATCGGCGTATCGGTGCGGGCGAGGATCCACGCGAGCAGGATCGCCAGCATCAGCGACGGGATCGTCTTCGCCAGCGAGATGCCGACGGTGTTGGCGAGCGTGACGAAGCTCTGCCAGGTGAAGACGTCAGCATAGCCGTCGAGATTGAACTCGCCGGCGACGCCGGGCGGCGTCGAGTGCAGGCTGCCGTACAGCAGCATCGACAGCGGATACACCGACAGGAACGCCAGCACGGCGATCAGCAGTGCAATGGCGATGAAACGCCCGGCCGAAGTGGCGCCGAGCGCGCGGCCGAACGCGCCGAGCCCGGCGAACAGCGAGGGTCGCGGAACGGGACGAGGCGGAAGTTCGGCGGAGATGCTCATCGGCGGTCCGGTCTCAGGGATAGAGTTTCTTGGCCAGCGACATCATCGCCGGACGCTCGGCCAGCTTGGCCGGACCGATCAGCTTGGCCTTGGCGAACGGCTGGGCGTCGGCATTGGCGCGTTCGGCAACGCCGTTCACCACCGGCGACATCCAGGCGTTGGCGTAGAGCAGCTGCGAGTCGGCCTCGAGGAAGTGCTGGATGAACAGCCGTGCCGCGTTCGGATGCGGCGCGTTCTTGAGCAGCGCGAAATCCATCTCGGCGAACGGCGCGCCCTCCTTCGGGATCACGACCTTGACCGGCAGCCCCTTCAGGTCGGATGCGAAGGCGAAGACCTGCGGGATGTAGATCGGGTACTCGCCGCGCGCGACGCGGCGGGCGTCGTTGCGCATGTCGCGGCTGAACACCGGCTTCTGCGCCGCGAGCTTCTCGTTGAACTCGGCGCCCATGGTGTGCTGCAGGAGGGCGAACATGGTGTTGCCGCTGCCGAGCGGGCGCATATCGTCGGACAGGATCTTGCCGGTCCATTTCGGATTGTTGAGATCGGCCCAGCTGGTCGGGACGTCCTCGTCCTTGACCATGCGGGTGTTGATCAGGATGCCCATCGACTGCACGTAGGCAGGAATGCTGTGCTCGGTGGCGCGGAACGGTGGGCGCAGGTTCGCGGCATTGGGGATCTGCGGCAGCTTCTGGACGTAATCGCCGTTGGCGAGCTGCTCTTCGATCATCGTGGTGGTGACGATCTCGAGGTCGCCTAGATAGCGGCCGGCGGCCTGCTCGGTCCTGATCCGTTCGGACAATTCGCTGGCGCGCAGATCGAGGCTCTCGACGCTGATGCCGTATTTGGCCTCGAACGACTTCAGCACGGCGGTGAAGTAAGGCGCGCCGAGCGCCATGTTGTAGACGACGACCTTGCCTTCCTTCTTGGCGGCATCGACGACCTGCTGCCACGACGCGTCCTGCGCCGAGGCCGGCGCGGCGGCGGCGATCAGTCCGAGCAGCGCCGCGATCCGGCCCAATGATTTCAACATTTAGTCCTCCCCGTCTCTTTTCTTGATGTCGATGGTCGGGCCATCGAACTTGTCGTGGAGCGCCCGCGGCTTGGCCTGGCAGGCGCTAACTGGTGAATCCGTAGAACGCCGCAGCGTTGCGATAGACGAGTTGATCGCGCTGATCTTCGCTGAGCGTCGCCCTGAAGGCGAAGCGCGGATCGTCGAAGTCCCAATGCGGATAGTCGGTCGAGAACAGCAGCTTGTCCCAGCCGATGCGGTCGAACAGGTCGAGCAGCTGCGCCGACGTCGCCGGTTCTTCCATCGGCTGGGTGGTGAACCAGACGTGGTCACGGACATAGTCCGACGGCGGACGCTTCAGATGCGGCACTTCACTGCGCAGCCGCGCCCAGTGCTTGTCCATCCGCGCGGCCAGCGAGGGTATCCAGCCGAGGCCACCCTCCATGATCACCACACGTAAATTCGGAATGCGCTCGAACACGCCCTCGAACACCAGGCTGGTGAGTACCGCCTGCATGTTCTGCGACACAGCGTGATGCTCTTCCATGTAGTAGGACGGCCAACCGCCGGCGGTCGACGGATGACCATTGGTGCCCCCGACATGAACCGCGACAGGCAGTCCGGCGGCGGCGGCCGCTTCGAGGATCGGCCAATAGCGACGGCGCCCGAGCGGCTCGTCGGTGCGCGGCAGCAGCAGCAACTGCGTGAAGTTCGGGTCGCCGGCACGCGCTTCGATCTCGCGCACCGAGGCGACGGCGTCTTCCTGCGCGATCAGCACCGAGGCGCGTAGTCGCGGTTCGCGGCGAATCCAATGCTCGACCTGCCAGTCGTTCATCGCCCGCGCCAGCGCCATGCCGAAATCGAGATTGCGCTGACTCTGCGGATTCCAGCGCAGCGGAATCAGCATGCCGATCTCGACGCCGTTAGGATCGAGATGCTGCCGGCGCATCAATTCGAGGCTGGAGCCGGGCGGCCCGCCCTCCTCCGGACGCGCGTCGACGCGCGCGGCGTCCGGCGACATCCGCGGATGCGACAGCGCTTCGGAGAAGGCATGGCGCAGATGGCTGCCATAGACCGCGAGATGCTCGATCCAGCGCTTCTCCAGGAACGGATGGACTTCGTTCCACGACTTCATCGACGGATGAATGTCGCAGTCGATCACCCGCAGCTTCGATCTGGCCGGCCTGTCGCGGTCGAGTTCGAGCACACTCATCACACCACCTCTAGCGGCTGAAGAGACTTGGCGAGGCGCGGATAGGTGGCGAGCGCGTTTGCGCTGAGGATGTTGCGGACAAAACTATCCGGCAGACCGTCCCGCAGAGCGTCGTCGCCATCGAACTGCCAATGCGGATAGTCGGTCGAAGACAGGAACAGCTCATCCGATTGCAGATGATCGACGAGACGCAGCAATCCCTTCGCCTCGTCCGGGGCGTCGATCGGCTGCACGGTGAAGCGCAGATGATCGCGCACGATCTCGGACGGGGCGCGGGTCACCCACGGCACTTCGGCGCGCACGCCCTTCCAGGTCTTGTCGGCGCGCCAGATGAAGCCGCTGAGCCAGCTCAGTCCGCTCTCGATCGCCACGACCTTCAGCGAAGGAAACTCCGCGAACACGCCTTCGGCGATCATGCTGACGAATTGATTTTCGAACGCGCAGGACTGCGCGACGTAGTCCTCGACATAGTAGGAAGGCCAGCCTACGGCGGTCGTGGCGTAGCGATACGCGCTGCCGGCATGAACGCCGATCGCCAGGCCGAGCTTCTCGGCGAGCCGGTAGATCGGCCACAACTGGCGTCGTCCAAGCGTGACCTCACCGCTGACCGGCATCAGCACCTGGATGAAGCGGTGGTCATCGGCGCGGCGCTCGATCTCGGCGACGGCGAGTTCGACGCTGCTCGTCGGAACCACGATCGAGGCCCGCAGCCGCGAGTCCCGGCTCAGCCATTCGTCGCGCAACCAGTCGTTGGTCGCCCGGCAGAACGCCGCCGCCATGTCCTCGCTGTGAAAGAACTGCGCGCCATACAGACAGTTGAGGACGCCGTGACCGAGCTGGAAGTGGTCGAGCACATCCCGCTGGAGTGCCGGCAGCGACGACCCCGGCTTGGCGCCGCCGTCCAGCATCCAATCGGGACGGCAGGCCAACGGCGTGTTCTGCGGATAGCTGGTGGGCGTCAGATTCAGGCGGTCGAGCGCACGCACCTTCACCATCTCGCGCCAATAGTCGTCGAGATAAGGCAGCAGCGCGGCCATGCTCGGCACGGCCGGATGGATATCGCAATCGATCGCGCCGGCGTAACGTGCGGCGTTAGCGGCACCTGCCATCTGCGTTTCCTCGTCTCTGCTCCGCCTTTCCGGCGGCCATTTCGTAAATGTTGACATGTCAATAAATGAGCTGTCAATAAATTTGATCTGCGTCAATGCGCGCATCGCAGGCTTGTGCATCGCAGCCAGTCTTGATCGGGAGTTGTCGTCATGCCCACTGACCGGCCGTCGGCCGTCCAACGCGATGCTCGGGAAGAGGCGCACAGCAATGGCGGCCTGGAACGAGACCACGTCGCGGTGCTGCTGACCAATATCGGCCTGCGGATCAGCCGCGGCGCGACCGCGTACTACCGCGCCAACTGGGACGTCGGCATGGTCGAGTGGCGTCTGCTGATGGTGCTGATCAGGGCCGACGCTCTCAACGTCAGCGAATTGTCCGATGCCGCCACCGTGGACAAGGCCGCGGCCAGCCGAAGCCTCGGCGCACTGCAGGATCGCGAGCTGATCAGCATCGAGCAGACCCGGACGCGCGGACGCGCCGCCATCGTCCGGCTCACGCCGCAGGGCCGTCAACTGGCGGAAAAGCTTCAGGCGATCGGACGCCAGCGTGAGAAGCGGCTGTTCAGCCGGTTCTCGCCCGCAGAAAAGGACCAGCTGGTCGTCCTGCTCGATCGCCTGACCGAGACGATGGACGCCGAACAGTACTAACTCCGAAGACGCGGAGGGCAGAGTCGTCATCCTGAGGTGCGCGCGCAGCGCGCCTCGAAGGATGCGGCCAAGGTGCTCGCGGCCCATCCTTCGAGGCCCGCGCTAAGCGCGGGCACCTCAGGATGACGTCGGGAACGAGATCGCTAACGCGACAATAGATTCTGCTTGGCCAGGTCGACCACCTCATCCCCTCGTCCACTCATCACGGCGCGCAGCAGCCACAGGCTGAAGCCCTTGACCTCCTTGGCGTCGATGCTCGGCGGCATCGATAGTTCCTGCTTCGCGGTGACCACATCGAGCACAGCGGGACCATCGTGGGCTAGCACCTCGGCCACCGCCGCCGGCAGATCGCCCGGGTCCTCCACGCGCACGCCGTGGATCCCCATCGCCCGCGCCATCGCGGCAAAATCGGGGTTCTCCAGATCGGTGCCGAGTTCGACGAAACCGGCGGCTTTCATTTCCAGCGCGACGAAGCCGAGCACGCCGTTGTTGAAGATCACCACCTTCACCGGCAGCTTCATCTGCGTCAGCGTGATCAGATCGCCCATCAGCATGGTAAATCCGCCGTCGCCCGACAGCGAAATCACCTGCCGGCCTGGTTGAGCGGCCTGAATGCCGATGGCGTGCGGCATCGCATTGGCCATCGAACCGTGTATCAGCGATCCGACCAGCCGGCGGCGGCCGTTCATCTCGAGATAGCGCGCGGCCCAGATTGTCGGCGTGCCGACGTCGAAGGTGAAAACCGCGTCGTCGGCCGCAGCGTCGCTGATCAGCTTGGCGAGATACTGCGGATGGATCGGCTTGCGTCCGGGCGTCCCCTTGGCGAGATCGTCGAGGCCTTGGCGGGACGTGACGTAATTCGCCAGGCTGCGGTCGAGGTGGCTACGATCGGTCTTTGCGGCCAGCTTCGGCAGCAAGGCTTCGATCGTCTCCCGCACACCGCCGACGATTCCGAGGTCGAGCTTGCAGCGACGGCCGAGATTTTCGGCACGAATGTCGACCTGCGCGATCCGCGCGTCGCTGGGGAAGAACTGCTTGTAGGGAAAGTCGGTGCCGAGCATCAGCAGCACGTCGCAGGCGTGCATCGCCGCGTAGCCCGACGAGAAGCCGATGAAGCCGGTCATGCCGACGTCGTAAGGATTGTCGTACTCGACATATTCCTTGCCGCCGAGCGCATGCACGATCGGGCTCTTCAGCGCCTCGGCGAGCTGCATCAACTCGTCGTGCGCATCGGCGCAGCCGCGCCCGCAAAACAACGTGACCTTGCCGGCCTCGTTCAGCAGCTTGGCCAGCGCGTCGACCTGCTCATCGGCGGGCGACACGATCGCCGCCGGCGGCAGCAGGCCGGCGACCGGCGCCACGCCGCGGCTGGTCGCCTCGCGCAGCGCCACGTCACCGGGGATCACCACGACGGCAACACCGCGGAGACCGACCGCGGCCCTGATTGCGTTTTCGATCACGTAATCGAACTGTTGCGGGTCGGAGACGAGCTCGCAATACACGCTGCATTCGCGAAACAGATTCTGCGGATGGGTCTCCTGGAAGTACCCTCCTCCGATCTCGACCGACGGAATCTGCGCTGCGATCGCCAGCACCGGCGTGCGGGTGCGCTGCGCGTCGTAGAGTCCGTTGATCAGATGCAGGTTGCCGGGTCCGCAGGAGCCGGCGCAAACCGCGAGCTCGCCGGTGATCTGGGATTCGCCGGCAGCCGCGAAGGCCGCGACTTCTTCGTGGCGGACGTGCACCCATTGAATTCCGCCGTGCTGTCGCAGCGCCTCCGTCAAACCATTGAGGCTGTCGCCGACGACGCCGAAGATGCGCCGGACGCCGGCGAGATGCAGAGTTTCGACGATCCGATCGGCAACGTTGGGCATTCACTCTGCTCCTTCAAAACCAAGCTTTGGCCTGTGTACTTTGGTCCCGCGCACCTCACCAGCGCAGCCGGAGAGTATCCGCGCGGTCGTTCCCGCTTCAGGCAGGGCCAAGTGCATCTTGGCGCGAACGCGCCGCGCTGCCTTGTCTGAATCGCTCATGGTTTTTCCGTTTCAGCCGGAACCGCTTCGGCCCGCTCCATTTCGGATCGCCCATGCAGAAGATTGATTGAAGTCAACAAGCCCATGCGATCCTTATCTAAACGCTTATCCGGCCGAGCCGCGAGGGCGCCGAAAGCATCCACGCAGGCAAACAGCTCGCCGAAGGAGGCCCTGCGCGTTTTGACGCAGCCGATATTTTCACATCGGGAACCGGTTATAAGAACGCTCCCCGCAACAAGTCTGGCGTGATGCACCGGAAGCCCTTCTCCAATTTGCCGCTGGCCCCCTGGCTGCTCGGCGCCACCCTGCTGTTGCTGATCCTGATCGCCGGGGCTCTCAGCCTTAATCTGCTGCGCCTGCGCGACAGCTTTGCCTCGGTGCAGCACACCAACGAGGTGCTGCAGGTGATCGCCGGCATCCAGCGCGTGGTGCTGGAAGCGGAATCGAGCGAGCGCGGCTTTCTGCTGACCGGCGCCGACGCCTATCGCTCGACCTACAGCCATGCGCGCGGGTCGTTATCCGGACGGGTCGATCAGCTTCAGCGGCTGGTTCTGGACAATCCGCCCCAGATCAACCGAACCGACGAACTGCGGCTGCTCACTGAGGTGCGCATGACGCAGCTCGATCGCGTCATCGAGCTCGGTCCACTGCATCAGCAAGAGGCGCTCGACATCCTCGAGCAGGCCCGCACCGACCGGCTGACGGAGCGCATCGAGTCGAACCTGTCGACGATGATCAAGTCCGAACAGGCCCTGCTGGCGCAGCGCCAGGAGCAACACGACCGCGAAAGTCTCGGCGCTGCGCTCATCACCGCGGTCCTGTTGATCCTTGCGGTCGGCAGCGCCGCGATCGCGGCGTTTCAGCTGGAACATCAGCGCGCCGTGGCGCGACAGCGTTCCGCTGACCAGCGACTCCAGGAACTCCAGACCGAGTTACAGCGTGTCGCGCGGCTCAGCACAATGGGCGAAATGGCGAGCGCGCTTGCCCACGAACTCAATCAGCCACTGGCAGCGGTCACGAGCTACGTCCAGGGATCACGGCGGCTGGTGGAGGCCAGCGGCCACCCCGAGGCCGCGCGGATAGCCGGCGCACTCGACAAGGCCGCGCAGCAGGCGCTCCGCGCCGGCGCGGTGATCCGGCAACTGCGCGACTTCGTCGGACGCGGCGAGACCGACAAGACCGTCGAAAGCCTGCGCGCTATCGCCGAGGATGCCTTGGCGCTTGCGTCGGTCGTCAGTCGTGATCGGCCCGTCGATGTTGAACTCACACTCCAAGGCCCGGCCGATGCCGTGTTCGTGGACAAGGGTTCAGGTCCAACAGGTGTTTTTCAACCTGATCCGCAACGCCTTGGAAGCAGTGCGTGATCAGTCCGAACGTACGCTCGCCATCCGCAGCATTCCGGCTCCTGATGGCATGGTGGAGATCACCGTCGAGGATAACGGTCCGGGTCTCGATCCCTTGATCAGAGACCGGATGTTTCAGCCGTTCGCGACCACGAAGACGGCCGGCATGGGCATCGGCCTGTCGATCTCGCAGTCGATCGTCCATGCCCATGGCGGATCGATCGCGGCGGAGTCCGAACCCGGCGGCGGCACGGTGTTTCGATTCACCCTGCCCCGCGCCGAGGCGCTGCAAGAGCCCGAACAGGCCGTACGCAACGGCTGAGGATTGAGATCATCGCCCGCGACGCTTCGATCGTTCGAATTCCGGCGGCACGCGCACCAGCAGCGCACCATGCGCGACGGAGATTTTCACCGGCGTCATGGTGGTGACTTCACCATCGACCGCGACATGCTGCGGCGGGTCGGTCGCGATCGTCATTTCGGTCGCTTCCATTTCTTCGACGTCGCCGGGCTTACAGCGCAGGCCGGCGGCGAAGCACGCCCATTTGCGTGCAGCACCCCAGGTCGCATTCCCTTTGAGGACATGCACGCTGATCAACCCATCGTCGGGATTGGCGTCCGGCGCCATCAGCACGCCGCCCTGGTAGTTGCCGCTGCCGATGCGCACATCGAGTGCTTCGAACACATGAGCCTTGCCGGCGATGGTGATCGTGCAGCGGAACGGCTTGTAGCGCAGCCATTCGCGGGCCGCGACCAGCGCATAGGCACCGCGACCGAACCAGCGCTTGAGCTGCGGCGGCGTCGAGCGGCCGACATTCGCCGGCAGACCGATCGAGCAATTATTGGCGAAGTACGCATCCCCGATCCGGCCGAGATCGACCCGCGCGGTCTTGCCGCCTGCCAGCACGTCGATCGCCCCCGGCAGATCGAGAGGGATGCCGAGCGAGCGCGCGAAGCTGTTGGCGGTGCCGAGCGGCAAGACACCTAACGTGACGTCCGTGCCGGCCAGCACGTCGGCCGCAGCCGCGATCGAGCCGTCGCCGCCGCCGACGATGATGAATTTTCGTCCCTTGGCGACCTCGTCGCGCACGAGCTGCGGCAGTCGCTCGGCGTGGCGAACCGGATGCGTCGCCTCCAGCTCGAGCCCGGCCTCCAGCAGCAGTTTCTTGGCTTGCGAATAGGCACGCGCGCCGCTGCGCGAATGCGTATTGACGATCAGCGTCGCACGCCGCGCTTGCGCGCGCGCGGCTTCTTCCGGCCGGTGCACCTCAGCCTCGATCCGTTCCTGAACGATCAACATGGACGTCCCCATCCGCGCCATCACCGACGGTCAACGCCCGACCTGCAAAGGGGTTCTGGCCGCGTGACAAACCGTCACGGCGGTGCAGCGAGGATTTAGGCTCTGTTCATCCTGCGGCTGCGCTACTTCGTCAGCAGCCGCTCGACCCCGGTCCAGCCGTCCGGCGGCGGCACCACCTGGAAGGCCCAGATGCGCTCCTCGTAGAGCTTGAAAAGGGCACCACACAGGCCGGCGCCGTCGGCCTCGCGCCCACGCGCAATCGTTGACAGAGCTTCGTCCCACTGCCGGCTGCGATACTGCGCCAGCATCTCGATCGTCAGATTGCGCAGCGTTTGGAATTCCGCCGATTGAGCCAGTTGCTTGTCGCCGACCACCGCATAAACCACTTCGGGCTCGGTCTTGCCTTTCACCGCGACGAAGTCGATTTCGAGGATGGCGAGTTCGTCCTTGGCAGCGAGCGCGGTGCGCGAGCCGGCGACGATGTCGAAACCGTAGGTCTTTGATTGCGACTCCAGCCGCGAGGCCAGGTTCACCGGATCGCCGAGCACCGAATAGTCGAAGCGCAGGCTCGATCCCATATTGCCGACGACGCAGGCACCGGTGTTGAGCCCGATGCCGATCCTGATCCGCACATGCGGATGCTCGGCTTGCTGCGCTTCGATCTCCAGATCGCGGTTGAGCTGCTCGAGGCGTTGCATCATATCGAG
>NZ_BADD01000243.1 GCF_000333455.1 Rhodopseudomonas sp. B29 | reverse complement strand
TTGATCAGGAATGCCGTGCTTGTTCGCGGTCAGGGTACCGAGCACGGCGTGGTGGGTCGTCGTGTACCAGGAGTGCCGGCGTTGACCGATGAAGCTGATGACGAGTTCGCGCACCGGTCGATCGATGACCCCGGAGACCTGAATGCCGTTGCGAAACGAGGGCTCGTCGAAGATCAACGATGTCGAGAAATTGAGCTGCTGCTCGAAGATTCCCGGAATATGAAGGAAATACTTGGCAAGGTTGTTCGGAAACGGACCGGGACTGAGATTCCCACTCCAGATCCAATCGGACATCGCCTGAAGACCCTTGGTCCAGTTCGCATTGTCCAGACCGAGATCCGCATCGGCGAGCGGAAGAGAGCAAGGCGGCCGCCCTTGTTGCCCCAGCGGCGTAACGGGAGAGGATACCATGGGAGGCCCTCCTACTTCTGATCGATCGGGCTGGGACGACCGGCGGAATCCACCCAGAACGCCTGAAGTTCAGGCAAGCGGGCCGACTGCCGGTACTCCCGCTGTCTCGCGATCAGCTCCCGGACGCGCTCGATCGCACCCGGCACGCCTTGGAGTGACGCGGGGAAATTGAGAACCCCGCCGTGCTCGGGAGGTGCGAGCCCCCGGACCAATGCGCGTTTGATGACGCGATGCTGCCGTGTATCCTGACCAGCCGGGCGCGTATTCGAGGGATCGATGTCGACGCCAGAGGCCGAGCCGCGCGTCGACGCTTGATCCAGTTCCGGAATGAGCTGCCAGAGCTGCTGAGCCTGATAGCTTTCGATGGATCCGGCGACGTTGGCCGCAACGCCTCGGTAATGGCAGTAGTCGACGAAGAAGCGTAGTTCATCGAGCGAGAGGATGCCGCGTTGCTGCAGGTTGTCGCGCACCACCAGACTGTTTATGTCGACCATTTCGTCGCCACGCGTATCGACGAGGCAAATGTTCGTCACCTTCGACAAGATCGAGGTGTCGATCATGATGGCGTTGGCGCCGGACTCCGCGGTAACGTCGACCATCGCCTTGATGACGGCCTTGGTCGTTCTGGCCGCCCCCTTGGCGATCTGCGGAAAATACTTTCGATGTTCGAACAGCTCGTTGGCCCGCACGAAGGTCGAGTCGCTGCCTTGCGGCAGCACTCCGCGCTGAATCAACGTGGACAGCGAGACCTGCGACGCGTCGCTGAAAAGCACTTGACCGGTCTGCGGATCACGTAAGGTTCCAACCGCGTAGGGGCCGACATCGAAAGCATCAGGATCGCGGTCGGAACTCGGATTGAATTCTCGCAACTCGACCAGAACCTTCCGCACGCCTTCGTTGCGCCGGCGCTCCTGCCACATTTGAAGATCCTGCGCGAACAGCACGGACATCACCTGGCAATGGCTCAGAGCCTCGGTTCTCCTCAGCGTATCGACAACCTCGTTCAAGACCTGACCGATCTTGTCGACCTCCATCCCATCGACACCCACCTTCACAAAACTCACCGGATGGACGCGCGTCCCCATCGAAAGCGCTACACCGAGAGCCGCTTGGGCGGCTTTACCGGCGATTTCATACCTGGATTTCTCGATAGCTTGACCGGTCTGGGATCGCCGAAAAAGAAGCTGATCTTCACCGATATTGGTGCTCAGCTGCACCTCTAAGTCGCGGCGGAAATCCAGAACCGCATCGCTGATATCCATGATATGGCGCGGACTGATGTTGCCAAGCGCGCTCTTTGGATCCTCGCTGTCGATGATCCGCCCGCCGCCAAGCACAGCCTCGCGGGCTTCTTGCGCGTTGAATACGCTGACGAGCAATTTTCGATTTACCAGACGGACAGGCGCGAGAGGCATGGAAATTCCTCCAATTATTTCTTCTTACTAATGGTAGAGCATCAAGCAACGCCACCGTTGCGATGAAGTCGCGAAAATTACTTAATTCACAGAGCGCACTTCACGCTCACTCATCGCAAGCCGATGAAATTGATCCGTTCTAGCTTGTGCCAATCTGCAGCAACGGTCCTTAGTCGGATTCGTTTAGGATAGAACGATGCGAAACCACGGAGCGGGCGAATAGGCATCACTTCGGGCAGGTCATGAAAACAAATAACCCCGCGGACAATGGACCCGCTGCAGCCAGTCAGCCACAAACTATTCGAAAATCTAAATTTTCGGCGGATAGACGTAGTTCAACGAACATGAATATGGCTGACCCGCCCTCCTGAATGAATAGACAGTCAATCAGACAACAGTTTCCGTCCGTGCAAAATTCTCGATTACAATTCTGGCAACAATTCTCGACAACTTCAAGGAGTAATCGAAGAGACGACACTCCTAGCTACTTACCTTCCCTGGCCAGCTTCTGCCCCTGCTCCGGTTGACCGGGCCAACTCCTCGAACGCAAAGGCGAAGTTGGCCGGCTCACGGAAGCCGCCGCTGGCGTGGCTCGGTGGATATGGTACGCCCCCGTTGCCGCTTTGGGATTGGCAATCTTCGCCGGGCTTTTCGTGAAACCGGTACTCATTGGCGCCGGGGATCGGGGAGCAATTGACCTCCCCTGCGCGCACAAATCGGCAAATCTTCGAATGAGTTATCGCAGATTAGCTATCGCGCGCCACCTTGCGGCATCGATTGGCAGCAAGGCGTACTGCTCAGCGATCCTGCTTCCGGGCATTACCTTTTTCGTGATCTTCCGGCATCTTGGTAGGCACTTCTCGAGCGAGCCCCTTGCTCAGCGAATTGAGAACCTGATCGATCTCGCGGCTCCGCCTCCAAATTCGCTCCGAGCCCCCCGATCAGATCCTCTGCCCGCCGGACACATCGATCTTCTGTCCCGTGATCCAACCTCCCGCCTCGGACAGCAGAAAAGTGACGACGGAGGCGATGTCGTTGGGCTGACCGAGCCGGCCGAGTGCGATCGTCTGAATCGCGGCAGCCGCGCGGGCGGGGTCCTTGTCGAGCGGGTTCATATCGGTGACGGTCGCGCCCGGTTGCACGGCGTTGACCGTGATGCCGCGTGGGCCGAGCTGCTTGGCGAGGACCACGGTCAGCGTTTCGAGCGCGGCCTTGGACGGCGCGTAGATGCTCATGTCGGGAAACGCCGCGCGCGTTCCCATCGACGAGACATTGACGATGCGGCCGCCGTCCTTGATCGCCGGATGGAGTGCGCGGACCAGAAAGAACGGCGCACGGAAATTCACCGCGATCATGCGATCGAAGATCGCATCGTCGACCTGATCGATCCGGTAGCGTCCGCCGTAGCCGGCATTGTTGACCAGAAGATCGAAGCTCCGCTGGCCTGTGCGCTGCTCAACCTCGTCGAGAAACTTCACGGCGAGCGTGTCCGGACCTTGCCGTTCAAACAGATCGGCCTGAACCAGGAAGCCATCGCCGCCGTTCTCGCGGATAGCATCCAGCGTCGTCTGGGCAGCGTCCGCTCCGCCCGCGTAATGCACGCCGACCAGCGCGCCCTCGCCCGCCGCCGCAACCGCAATGGCGCGGCCGATGCCGCGGCTGGAGCCGGTGACCAGCGCCGTCTTGCCGGAGAGCAAGCCGCTCATGCGGCGGCCTCGGCGCTGGACGACACCGACCAGCCGCCGCCCGCTTCCAATTCCTTGGCCTCTCGTATCAGGACCGCGCGATCGATCTTGTTGGTGCCGGCCCATGGCAGGTCGGCGACGAAGCTGACGCGGCGCGGATGCTGATAGGTCGGACCGTTACGCAACGCGTAGGCTTTGATGTCCTCGGTCGTGGCGCTCTTGCCGTCGGCGAGCACCAGGAAAGCCACCGGCATCTGGCCGCGCTCTTCGTCCGCGAGCGGAACCACCGCGGCCTGGCGCACGGCGGGATGCGTCTCCAGCATTTTCTCGACGTCGCCCGGATAGATGTTCTCGCCGCCGCAAACGAACATGTCGTCGGCGCGGCCGATAAAGTAGTAGAACCCGTCCTCGTCCCGGCGCATGACGTCGCCGCTGTAGTACCAGCCGTCGCGCATCACCGAGCTGGTCTTCTCGGGCATACCACGATAGCGCGTCATCAGCGCCGGATTGCGCATCAGCAGCACGCCCTCGTTGTCGCTCGGGCCGTCGACCAGCTTCACCATCGACGGATCGATCGGATAACCGATCGTGAGCGGCGGCGGCGCTTTGCCTTCAGGGTGAGGCCCGAACACCGATGGGCCGGCTTCCGTGGTGCCGTAGCCGTGGGTCAGCGCCGCATGTGGGAATGCCGCCTCGATCTTGTCGGCCATCGCCCGCGTGATCGGCGCGGACGCCAAAGCGAGCCGCTTGAGCCGGCTATAGTCGTTGGCTGCAAGCAGATCCGGCTCGCGCAGCAGCCGCGCGAACATCGTCGGCACGGCGGTAACGGCGGTGACGCCATGGTCGGCCATCGCCTGCAGATAGCGGCGCCCGTCGAAGCCCGGCATCAACACCATGCTGGCATTGCTGGCGAAAATGCTCTTGGCGCCGAACAGCCCGTTCATATGAAACAACGGCTGGGCAATGATGTAGACCTCGTCGCAGGCGTCGGCGCTGACACCCTTGGCGGCGAGCGCCCAGAGCTGGCCGTAATGGCTGAGCTCGACGCCCTTCGGCCGCCCGGTCGAGCCGGAGGTGTAGAGGATCTGTCCGAGCTCGTCGGGACCTACTTCGACGGTCTCGAAATCACCCGGCCTGATCTGCGCAGCAAAGCCGTCCGGCCCCGCATCATCGAAATCGAGAAACGCGAAGCCTTCCGGCAGCGATCGTCGCGAAGCTGTATCGACAAAGGCGAACTTCGAATCCGAGTCGCGCAGGACGAACTCGATCGTCTCAGGCGGCTGCTTGGTATTGACCGGCAAAGCAACGAAGCCCGCGCGCATGATGCCGAAATACGCAGCGATGTATTCGGCCCGGTTCAGCGACAGGATAGCGATCGTCGTGCCGCGCGGAAGGCCGAGCGCCGTGAGATAAGACGCGACGCCATTGGCGAGACGGTCGATCTCGACATGCGTCCACACGCGTGGCTCTGCCGTCCGCAGATCGATGATCGCCGGACGGTTCAAATCCCGTGAGCGATCCACCAGATCGCCGAGGTTTTTCCAGCGGAAGCTCATGCCCGTGCTCCTACCTTGTACTTGCCTTCGCTTTTCCGATCGAAGGACGAGATGGATTTGTTTGCCGCGCCCCCGAGCTGGTCGACCAGATCGTAGTGACAGGCCGACTGCCGCCCCTCGCCCATCGGCCGCAGGATCGGTCTCTCCTGCCGGCACAAGTCGGTCGCGAACGGACAGCGCGTCGAGAACGCGCAGCCTTCCGGCAGATTGGTCGGGCTCGGCAGGTCACCCTCCAGCACGAAACGGCTGCGGCTGCGCATGACATGCAGATCGGCGACCGGCGCCGCGGCAAGCAGCGCCTGCGTGTAGGGATGCGCCGGATGCTTCCAGATCGTCTCGGCCGATCCGGTCTCGACGATGCGGCCGAGATACATCACGATCAGCCTGTTGGCGATGTGCTGCACCATCGTCAGATCGTGCGAGATGAAGAGATACGACACGCCCAGCTGGTCGGAGAGATCCTGCAGCAGATTGATGACCTGAGCCCGGATCGAGACGTCGAGTGCCGAGACCGGCTCGTCGCAGATCACCAGCTTGGGCTTGAGCGCGAGTGCGCGGGCGATGCCGATACGCTGACGCTGGCCGCCGGAGAATTCGTGCGGATAGCGTGCCGCGGCGTCTGGCGGCAGGCCGACCTGCCCCATCAGCTCGGCCACGCGAGCAGCGATCGCCGCCTTGTCGTAACCTGCGATCTGCAGCGGCTGCGCAATCAGATTGCCCACCGTCCGCCGAGGATTCAGCGAGTTGTGCGGATCCTGAAAGATCATCTGCATCTTGACGCGGATCGGCCGCATCGCCCGCGGACGAGAAATTGGTGATGTTCTGACCATCCAGGATGATCTGCCCGTCGGTGGCGGGGATCAGATGCATGATGGCCTTGCCGAGGGTCGACTTGCCGCAACCCGATTCACCGACCAGGCCGACAGTCTCGCCAGGTTCGATATCGAGGCTGACGTCGTTGACGGCATGCACGGTGCCGGACGACGTCTGGTAGTCGACGACGAGGCTACGCACCGACAGAAGCGACATCGCAGTCCTCCATTTGGTCGGCCAGGAAGCAAGCGGCCGCGTGCCCCTCGGCCTGATGCACCAAGGCCGGCGCTTCGACATGGCAACGCTCGAACACCAGCGGACAGCGGTTGGCGAAGGCGCAGCCCTTCGGCCGACTGGCGAGGCCCGGAACGGTGCCGGGAATCTCGACCAGCCGATGCCGACGCTCATCGCCGGGCTTCGGCGTCGCGCCGATCAGACCACGCGTGTAGGGGTGCCGCGGATCATCGAACAGCACATCGACCGGCGCTTCCTCGGCCTTCTTGCCCGCATACATCACGGTGACACGGTCGGCGACATCGGCGATCACCCCGAGATCATGGGTGATGAAGACCATCCCCATCCGGGATTCCCGCTGGATTTCCTTCAGCAGCTCGATGATCTGCGCCTGGATGGTGACGTCGAGCGCTGTAGTCGGCTCGTCAGCGATCAGCAGCTTGGGCTCGCACGCGATCGCCATCGCGATTACGACGCGCTGGTTCATGCCGCCCGACAACTCGTGCGGATAGGCGTCGAGGCGGCGGCGTGCGTCAGGAATGTGGACGCGGTCGAGAAGGTCGAGCGCCCTCTTCGCGGCGGCGCGCCGATCGAGCTTGAAGTGGCAGCGGATCGCCTCGACGAGCTGATCGCCGACCGTGTAGACCGGGTTCAGCGAGCTCATCGGATCCTGAAAGATGATCCCGACCTCGCGGCCCCTCACCGCCTGCATCTTGCTGTCGCTCAGCTTGGTGAGGTCGCGCCCTTCCAGCAGAATGGCCCCGCCGGTGATCTTGGCCGGCGGCACGGGGAGCAACCCCATGATCGCCAGCGACGTCATGGATTTGCCGCAGCCGGATTCGCCGACCAGGCCGAGCGTCTCGCCGTGTTGGACGGTGAGCGAAAAGCGGTCGATCGCCCGCAACACGCCGCGGCGCGTGAACAGATCGACTTCGAGGTCGCGGATCTCGAGCAGCGCCGCCATCGTCAGCGATCCCTCAGCTTGGGATTGAGCGCGTCGTTGAGTCCGTCGCCGATCAGATTCATCGCCAGCACGGTCAGCATGATCGCGAGGCCCGGAATCGCACAGATGTACCAGGAACGACGGATCAGCGTGCGGCCGTCGCCGATCAGCGCGCCCCAGCTCGCGACGTTGGGATCGCCGAGGCCAAGGAAGGCGATTGCGCTCTCGAACAGGATCGAGCTGCCGATGATCACCGAAGCCAGCACGATCACCGGCGGAATGGCGTTCGGCAGGATTTCGCCGGCCATGATCCGGATATTGCTCATGCCCATCGAGCGGCAGGCCAGGACGAACTCGCGGTTCTTCAAAGTGAGGAACTCGGCCCGTGTCAACCGGGCGATACCGGGCCACATCGTGATCCCGATCGCCACGGTGATGTTGTCGATCTTCTGTCCGAGGATCGCCACCACCGTCATGATCAGCAGGATATTGGGCACGGTCTGAAACAGTTCGGTGATCCGGGTCAGCACGTCGTCGATCCAGCCGCCGAACCACGCCGCGGCCGCGCCGATCACGACGCCGATCGCCGTCGCCGTCAGGGCCGCGACGATGCCGATCATCAGCGTGGTGCGCGCCCCATAGGCAATCATCGCGAAAATGTTGCGGCCGATCGAATCGGTGCCGAGCGGGAAGCGCGGATTGGTGAACGGCCACACTTCCGGTCGCGATACGATCCGCAGCGGGTTCTTGTCGATCAGCCAGGGCGCCGCCAGGGCGAGCGCAATGACAAGGACGATGATGACGGCGCCGAGCACCGCACCACGATTGCGCGCAAACCGGACGACGAATTCGAGAAAGGCGGACGGCGGTCGATGCGTCATGATCATCGGCTCCGGATTCGCGGATCCAGCCGGTAGTAGGCTAGATCGACCAGCAGATTGGCGATGGCGACGACGACGGCCGACAGAACGAAGACGCCGAGCACGACCGGGTAGTTGCGGCTCATCACGCTGTCGAGCATCAGACTGCCGATCCCCGGCCAGGAAAACACCGCCTCGATCACCACCGAGCCGCCCAGCACCGTGCCGAGCTGCAGCCCGAGCAGTGTGACCACCGGCAGCAGCGCGTTGCGAAACACATGGGCGAGGATGACACGTGTCTTGCTGAGTCCCTTGGCCCGCGCGGTGCGAACGAAATCGAGCGAGAACACCTCCAGCATCGAGGCGCGCATCACACGGGTGTAGATCGCCGCGTAGAACAGACCGAGCGACAGCGCCGGCAGGATCAGGTGCCGAAGTACATCGATCACATGCCCGACGGGTCCGAACTGCTCGCCGATCGTCGTCATGCCGCCCACCGGCAGCCAGTCGAGTTGCACGGCGAAAAAGATAATCAGCATGATACCGAGCCAGAACGTCGGCGCCGCGAAAAAGAACACCGCCGCCAGGGAAATCACCACGTCCCAGACCTTGTTGACCTTCACCGAAGCGACGACACCGGCGATCATCCCCAGCGTCACGGCGACGCCGAGCGACGTCAGCATCAGCAGCAAGGTCGACGGCAGCTGCGCCATGATGATGTCGAACACCGGCGCATTCTGCCGATAGGAGTAGCCCAGATCGAAAGTGAAGACCGACCAGGTGTAGCGCAGCAGCTGAACCAGCGGAGACTGGTCGAGCCCGTAGAGATGCCGCAAGTGCTCCAGCGTGGCCGGGTCGGTGACCTGCTGCTCGGACGTCATGATGTCGAGCAGCGATCCCGGCGCCATCTGGATGAGTGTGAAGTTCATCACGATGACGCCGATGATCAGAGAGATGATCTGAAACAGCCTTCGGACAATCGAGCGTTTCATCGATGCATCTCCGCTTTCGTTCAGACGTCGAGCCAGACGTCCGACAGGCTGTCCGCCGAAATGTCGGCGCGGTTGCCGACGCCCTTGACCTTCTTCGCCATCATGGTCGTCGAGATCAGCTCGATCAGAACGGTGATCGGCAGGTCCCGCGCCACGATCTCTTGCAATTTGAAGGCCAAGTCCTTGCGCTTTGCATCGTCCGGCTCGATCGACATCTTGGCGACGATGTCGTCGACCTCCGGATTTGAATAGCCGCTGGCATTCCGGAACGCCGCGCCTTTGACGATGCCGCTGGTGGTGACGTAGTCGGTCTGCTGCGGCACCAGCTCGACGCGCGCCGCATAGTTCGACAGCGCGATATCGTAGTCGTAATCGCCGTAGATCTGCTTGAGCGATGAAGCGCGGTCGGGAACGGTGAGATTGACCTCGACGCCGATGTCCTCGAGATTCTGCTTCACGAACTGGCCGACCTTGCCGTTCTCCTCGAACCAGCCGGCGGCGAGCAGATGGACCTTGAAGCGCGACTTGCCCTTCTTCGGGTAACCGGCGTCGTCCAGCATCTTGGCCGCCTTCTTGGCATCGAACTCGTAGGTCGGCAGCTTCGGATTGTAGAACTTCGTGTTGGAGGAGCAGACGAACGAGGTGCCCGGCTTGGCGCGGCCGAAATACACCACATCGGCGATGGTCGCCCGGTCGATCGCGGTCAGGAGCGCGCGGCGGACCGCCGGATCCTTGACGATGTCGCGGCGGCTGTTGAATTCGATGGTCGAGGCCCAGGCCGCGCCGAGATAACCGTCGGTCTGCGCGATGAACTTGCCGGTCTTCGCCAGCCGGTCCATGTCGGGCGCCGGGATCGGATTGAAGATGCCGAGCTGCAGCTCGTCGGCTTCCAGCGCCGCGGTGCGTGACGCCGCATCGCGCCAGTAGCGCATCACGAGCCCATTGAGATACGGCTTGCCGGCGTCCCAATATTTGTCATGGGCGGCGTATTCGATGTGGCTGCCACGCACCCACTGCTTGAACTTGAACGGACCGGTGCCGATCGGCGCATTGTTGGCCGGGTTGGTCGCGATCTCCGATCCGTCATAGACATGCTTGGGAATGACCAGCGAGGTCGCCAGCACCGATTGAAGA
>NZ_BADD01000244.1 GCF_000333455.1 Rhodopseudomonas sp. B29 | reverse complement strand
TGAATCGCCTTTCTTCATGCGATCCACCACGCCCGCAAGCTCTTTGCGCACGCCGCCGATCGACTTGTTGACGATGGCGGCGATCTGCTCCGCGGTGAAGTCCGGGATGTAGTACTGCATGGCGAAGACCATGAGGATGAGGAAGGCGCCCATGGCCTTCGTCATCACCGCCATCAGCGCGACTTCGCTGGTGTCGGACTGGCGCCGCCGCCGCTTCATGACACGGCGCCCGGCTTCTCCTGATCGATGTAGACGCGGTTGATCAGGTTCGCGAGGCAATATTGGCCCGCGGCGTTGAGTGCCAGTTCCTCCTGCTCCTGGACGCTGTGTTGCGCGAAAGCCAGGATGGCGCTGGCGAGAAGCGCGACCAGCGTCGTGTAGAACGACACTGACAGCCCGCCGACGACGCGTCCGAGATCCATGTTCTTGGGATCGATCAGATGCAGCGCCAACGACAAGCCTATGACGGTGCCGAGGAAACCGATGGTCGGGATCAGCCAGGCCATGTAGCGCAGCATCTGGTAGCGCAGATCGACGCGATCACTCATCAGGCTCAGCGCATTGGTCAGCAGCGTCATCGACTGCTCCACCGATTTGCTGGCCTGTAGCTGCAGGATGGTCATATCCATCAACGCCGGCAGGAAGCCGCTGTCCGCGTCATGCAGCGGCGCGACACGGATGCGGATCGGCCCGAGCTCGTGGACTTCGAGCATCGTGGTCGAGTCTTCGGGCAGAAATTTCGCGTTGAGGAAGGCGCGCTCTCGCTGGGTCATCCGCCAACGCACGAACAGATCGGCGAGCGACCACGCCAGCAGCAGATAGGTGATGTTCTGAATCGTGAACGGATACGGGAAGATGCTGTAGGGCTGACGGTCTAGTAAAAGGGCAGCACCTGCCGAGCCATAAGGCAAAATTAGCGTGAGCAATGTGATCACGGCCGCCGCTGCACACATCGCGATCATCCGGGCGCGGCGGCGGGACGGAACAGCGGGCCAGACTGGGTTGGACGGATCTGAAAGCGGATCGGACGATATGGGTAGTCCGACAACCGGGGGATGTGCACCGGCAGGATTCTCGCTCGTCAATGCGAAATCTCCTTTGGACTATC
>NZ_BADD01000245.1 GCF_000333455.1 Rhodopseudomonas sp. B29 | reverse complement strand
GTATGCGAGCCGTCACTGCTCTGAAGCGCCTGGATGTAGTGGAAGCCAAGCTGAGGGGTGTAGGACTCCGAACACGAAATCGTACCTGAATTGCCAGAGGTGGCGACGCCGCCCAGCGAGGCGGCGCGTTCGTAGGTAGTGGTGCGGTCGAGGGCGAATCCGAAGCCGCCATAAGAGCCCGAGGCGGCGGCGATCAGCACGTAGCTCGACATCCTGACGCCGACGCCCTCTTCGGCGAGACCGCTGACGAAGCTGACGCGGTTGTTCAGCCCGCCCCCCGGCCCGCTGGCGTGGAAGGGCTCGACGGCCGTGCTGGCACTGGCCGTCCTTTTACATGTGCTGTCGGTGACGGAGGTCTCGACCGCGACGCGGTTGTACATGTTCCAGACCCCGAACCAGGCGCCGCCGCCACCCGCCGCGGCGCTGCCGGGAATCCAGTCGAACTGCGCCGACGCGTTGCTGCGGGTGGTGCCCACATAGGTGCCGCGCTGCGCCGCCGGCCCGCCGGCGATGGCCACCGCATTGACCAGGAAGCCGTCGACGCGTTGCAGCGCAGTGCCGGCGCTGCGCGCGGTGTCGCTGCTCCAGTCCGGCCCGTGCGACAGCCGCAGCGTGCCGCCGCCGTCGCACCAGACGAACCAGTCGTTGACCTTGCCGGCGCCGATGGCGGCAGGATTGACGGTGGTGTCGGTGGTGGCGGCGGCGAGTTCGGAGAACGCCACCGGCTTCATCGCTGTGCCGTCATAGAGCGGAATCGTGCGGCCGAGATAGGGCGTGTAGTACAGCGTGGTGCGCCCTGCCTGCGCGCTGGTCATCACCGGCGCCCCGCTCTGCAGGCTGAGCCGCCCCTGCGGCGCCGTCACGGCGCTGGCGCCGCCGCGTCCGCCGGCGATAGCGTACCAGCGCTGCGCGGTGCCGTCGTAGCGCAGCAGCGCCGCCTGTTTGGCAGCCACGGCGAGATTGCCGCCGAGTGCGAAACGGTTCGCCGCCGCTGAGGCCGCAGCCTCGTCGACCAGCGTCACCGTCTCACTGCCGACATTGATCACGCAGATCAGCCGCCCCTCGGCGCCGCCGCCAAGACCGCTCACGCTGCGCGGCACATCGGCCGAAAGCTGCAGCACCGCCGCGGAGGCCAAGCCGGCCGGGGCGTAGTCGTTGTGATCGGCGGTGAGCGGCGGCGGCGCGGCGATGCCGGCGAGCGAAAGTCCGCGCGGCAGCGACACATTGCCGGTGACCTGATCGATCACCAGCGCCTCGCTCCACGCAGCGCCGTCCGGCGACACTTTCAGCTTGAACGCATCGGAGCCCACCAGGCCGAATTCGGCGCGACCCGAATAGGCATCGGAGAACACCACCGAGGCCGCCTTGCCCGCGCTCTCCTTGGATAGTTGCAGCCGCACATCGCCACTACCACCTTCGGCCCCGGTGATTGCCGCGAACAACGCCGCGTTGGACTTGACGCTGAGCAGATTGGCTGCGTCGGCGCTGGTGTTGATGCCGATCCGCGCGGCGTTGTCGAGCGACACCGGCAGGTTGCGCAGATCTCGCCAGACAGCGCCATCGAACACCAGCAGCACGTTATCGGCGATCGACCACACGCACCAGCCGGCGGCCGGCGTGATGAAGTCCCAGCCGCCGGCGCCGAAATGCGCGATCGCGTCGACGTGCCCGCTCCATGCGCCGCTCGCCCCGTCGGCGACGATGTGGCGCTCACCCTCGATGGGCGATGCCGGCGGCGCGCTGCGGCTGCGGTCCGCCACCGCGATCTGGATCAGCGCATCGAGCCGCTGCAGCGCCTCGTTGTGAGTGACGTGCTTCTGCGCCTGACCGGCCGCGATCAGCGGCAGGCCGAGATTGGTGGTGTCGGTCATCCGATCGTCCCTGCTTGGTTAGATCGCGAGAGTCGCCGACGCGGCGAAGCCGGCGCCGACGGTGGCGGAGTTCTGAGCGACGCGGACGCGCAGCAGCGACTGAGCCGCACCGAAATCGGCGATCTCGTCGGCCGCGGCGTACACGGCCCGCGGCTCCGTGACGGCGATGCTGCGGATCACCGCGCCGGCGGCGCCGAGGATATCGACCTGGTAGGCCTCGCTGGCTTCGCCGAGCGGCACCTCGCCGTCCCAGTCGTCGCCGTCGATCCGCGTGCGGCGGATCCAACTCATCGCAATGCCGGCGGGGGTCCGCTTGGCCTTCAGATGCACCGGCGCAAGCGGCCGCAGCGCCGTCGCGCCCGGCGTGACCGTCAGCGCGACGGCGCTCGGATCGTCGTGACTACGCCCCGTCGCGACGACGCGGAGTCGCAGGGGCCGCCCCGATGCATCGCCGCCGCGCGCCAGCGTCACCAGATTGCGGTCGAGCAACACGAACGCCGCGCCCGCAGCGACGGGATCGCGCATCGCGTAGTCGGTGCCGGCCTGGCCGCGTAGCAGCCGTGACAGCAGATAGGTGTTGGTGTCGACCAGCTCGGCCGCGGCGAATTGCAGGATCTCCCACTCGCCGTCGTCGTTCTGCACCGCCGCCGCATTGGAGCCGCCGAGCACGCGCGCGTCCGACGCCGAGGTCAACACGCCGCCGCCGATCCGCACGCGAAAATGCGTACCACGATCCCACAACGCGGTCGGCCCCCGCGGCACCGGATCGAGCGTCTCGCCGATCACGCAGCGCACCGGCGCAGTCGCGATCGGCTGATAGCTCGCACCATCCGCGGAGCTGTAGATCACCTCCGCGACGGGCCAGGGATTGGCGAACACCGCAAGCCGGGTCAGCACATCGGCCGCGCTGGTGTCGATCACCGGCAGATCGAGCGTCACAACATGCGCCGGCCCCAGCGCCGGCGGAAGCGCGGGCGCTGTCATTCGGGCCGCGCGCTGCGGCGCCGCGAACACCTCGGGGTCGATGCTGCGCGCCTTGACCTGACGCGAGCCGGCATCGACCAATTCGTCGATCTCGAACAATCGCCGCCGACCGTTCAGCGTCAGGGCCACGACGTCGCCGGTCGACAGCCTCGCCAGCGAAGGCCCCAGTGCGAAACTCGCGGTCTCGCGGCCGGCCCACAGATCCTGCAGAAAGATATCGGCCCGCCGCGCGGCCGCGGCGTCATTGGTGATCACCGCCAGCTCGGAATGCACCGTGCGGTTGGCCCCGCCGACGAGGCGCCGCGATGTCGCCGCGGCGCGCCGATAGTCGGCGATGGCGTCGGCAAAGCCGAACGCGACGTCGTGCGGCAGCTCGGTTTCCTGAGCCCGCGTCAGGCGCGACGGCGCGCCCTTGTCCGGCAGCACCAGATCGTCTTCGCCGAGTTCGGCGACCGGCGCGCCGCCGCGCTGGATGAAGCGCAGCGTGCCATCCGCCGCGGTGGCGTCGAACGCATAGGCCATCGCCAGCGGCTCGATCATCGCGCGCGGCGTCATCGGCCGGTCGACCACATAGCCGTCGCAGGCCTCGCGCAGCGCACTGCTGTCGACGCCACCGATGCCTGCGTCCGAAACTAATCGCGCCACCAGTGCGTCGAGCGGCGCGCCGCCGAAGCGGCCGTTCAACCAGTGTCCGGCCTGCCAATTGGCGCCGTCGCTCCAGACGTCGAGCGCAGCCGGAAACACCGGGAACGGCCGCGCATCCCAGGTCCACAGATGGATCGCCGAGGGATCGATCATGCGCCCGCCATAGTGCGGCGACACCGGGTTGCGGGCGTCGCTGGCGCCGAAAGCGGGATCGAAGCCGCGCAGGATCGCCTCGAGATAGCGCCGCTGCATCAGGTCGTCGCGGTCGCCGCTGGAGAAATACGGCGCGAAGTTCTCGCTCGATTTCGGATCGGGAAACACGCTGGGCTGGTTGGCGCCCTTGTCGACCGCCGGGCAGCCGACTTCGGTCAGCCACACCGGTTTGCTCATCGGCGCCCAGCCGGTCGGCGACGGCAGTTCGGTGCCGCCGACGCGCTCATAATGCGGCTGCGACCAGAAATTCCAGATGTCCTTGACGCGGAACGTCCACGGCTTGCCGAGCCCGTCGGTGATCGGCGTGCGCGCCTGCGCGGCGCGCGCCGTGTCGTCCGCGTAGTACCAGTCGTAGCCCTCGCCGGCCGCGAGATTGCCGGCGAGGTAGCCATGATCGTAGGTCGACGTCGCCACGGCCGAATCCAGATGGCCGGCGTCGTCACGCCAATCGGCGAGTGGCGCGTAGTAATCGATACCGATGGCACCGATCGCATCCGAGGCCCACAGCGCATCGAGCGGAAAGCGCAGCTCGGAGGCATCCGGCGTCACCGCATCGGCGCCGTATTCGGTCCAGTCGGCGCCGTAGGTCACCAGCGTCCCGCCGCCGACGATCGCCTTGACGTCGGCGGCGAGCGCGACCAGTTGCTGCACGGCCGGGTAGACGCCCGAGGCCGAGCGCACGCGCGTCAGGCCGCGCAATTCGGACCCGATCAGGAAGGCATCGACGCCTCCCGCGGTGGCGCACAGTCGCGCGTAGTGCAGAATCATCCGGCGATAATTCCATGCACCGCCGGCAAAGAACTGCGCCACCTGATCGGCTGCCGCCGCCGTGCCCTGCGGCGAGCCGCCGACGCCGGCCGCCGGATCGCAGGTGATGCGGCCACGCCAGGGATAAGGCGGCTGCGGAGCGCCCCCGGTCCACGGATTAGGCAGCGAATTGCCCGCGGTGATATCCATCACCACGAACGGGTAGAACGTGATCTTCAGCCCGCGGGCCTTCAGCTCGCCGATCAGATGCACCACGCTGTCGTCCGACGGCGTGCCGCCATAGGCAGGGCGGCCGTTGACCTGCGACACCAGCCAAGCGGTGCTGCGGGTCGCGCCGTCGACCGACCAGGTGGCGCGGTCGAGCATCTTGGCGCGATTTTCGACGCCGGGCCGGATCGTGCACTGCGCCGCGCGCAGATCGCAGCCGAACCACGCCACCACGATAGCGACGCGTTCGAGCAAAGGGCAGCAGCCCTGCAGATCGTCGAGCGCCGCGATCAGGTCCGACCGCGCATGCGAGACGTGGCGGTTCTCGGTCGTCGCGTAACCCTTGCCGACCATCTGCACGAGCGTCGACGGCTCGTAGCCGAATTCGGTGGTGCCCGGGATCAGCGTCACCGCGCGCGTCATTGCTTCCAGCGCGCCGATCGGCCGGATGATCTCGAACGACAGCTGCGGAATGCGATTGCCGAAATCGGCCAGCGCCAGTCGTTCGAACACCACATAAGCCAGCCCACGATAGGCCGGCGCGTTGCCGCCGCCTTGCTTGGCGACGATCAGATCGTCGGGCGTCTGATCCTCGCTGCCGCGATGAACACGGAAGTTCACCGCCGACAGATCCAGCGGCTTGCCGTCCGCCCAAATCCGGGCGACCCGTCCGATCGGCCCCTCGCAAAGCCCGACGGCCAGATTGGCGAAATACGTGTACGTGGTCGTCGTGGTCGTCGGGCCGCCGAAGCCTTTGCCACCGGACGAGCTCTGCTGTGTGGTGACCACTTCCTCGAGCCGTGTCGCCCAGATCACCTGTCCGGACAGCCGGGCGCGGCCATAGACACGCGGAATCGGTGCGCCTTCGGTCGAAGCCATGATGTCGAGATCGGCGAGCCGAGGCCCTTCGACCTTGCTGTCGCCGCCGCCGAACAGCGCGTTGTCCAGGACGTTGCCGGCGAGCGCGCCGGCGATACGCCCAGCAATCGCGCCGGCGGGACCGAACAACGCACCGACAGCTCCGCCGGCGACGGAAAGGACTAGTGAGGCCATTGGAAAGTCTCATCGGAAGGACGCTCTGCACAAAATGAACGAGAGCGTTCGGGAACAAGGCGGTTGCAGGCAGGAGAACCGGCGGGATCTGCGTGCTACTTTCGACCAACCCACGACGGAAGTACTAGTCGTGCCGCGTTGACGGGAGCCGCGGTAATTGCATCGTAGCGACCAGCGCGGCACCAGCCACTTTAGGATCGAGACATGCAGGAAGTGGTGACGGGCGTCGGAGCCGCGGCGGCAGCCTGGCTGGCACTGTATTTCGTCGGAAAACCGGTGGCAGCGCTCCAGCAACAACGCATCGCTGCGCTGCAGACAGCCGAGCGCTACTACGCGGTGAATCCGGCCGAGCCGGACAGTGCCGAGGCGGTGAAGGCCCTGTTCGAAGCCGGCGTTGCCGTGCGGACCTATGATCGCGCGTGGTCGACCGCGACGCGGCTGTGGTGCTGGGCCTGCGGTTACGACCTCGATCTGGCGTCGCAGTGCCTGTTCGGCCTGTCCGAAGGCCCCCGCGGCGAGATGGAGATCCCGCTCGAGGCCCGCCGCAACACACTCAATGCCCTCTATGTCGCGCTCGCGGCCGACAAGCATCTGTCGCGCGAGACCGTGGTGGCCATCAAGGACATGGTGGCGCAGACCAAGGCCGCATACCGGAACAAGGCGAGTGCCGAGGTGACGTCAGCTCCGGCTTCGACCGAGACGACATAGCCGCGGAAAGCTCCAATAGGGATCGCGACGGACTAAGTGTCCGCGCCGAGGCCGGGAAACGAAAAAGCATAAGCCAGCCGACGCCGCCACCACGGCGTGATCGCGATCTCGCACACGGCGGCGCCGTCGTGAGCGTGGATCATCGTGGAGGTCGATGCCGCGATCGCCGCGTGCTTGGCGATGCAGCCGTCGCTCCAGCGAAACAGCAGCACGTTGCCCGCGCCGAACTGATCGCAAGCCACAGGAACGAGATGGCGCAGCGCAGCCGCCGCCAGAGTTTCTTCGCCGCCCGCTTCGGCCCAATCCGGCGCATAAGCCGGCGCACGCTCCGGCTCGGCACCGATGCAGCCGCGCCAGACGCCGCGCACCAGGCCGAGACAATCGCAACCGACGCCTTTGACCGAGGCCTGGTGCCGATACGGCGTGCCGATCCAACTCCGCGCCTCGGCGACCAGAACCTCGCGCGTAATCACTCGCGTCATGACCGACCTCATCCTTTGCCGCCTCCGCCACCCTCGCCGCCGATTGCACCACCGGCATTGCCCGGCTCACCGGCCACTGGGTAGCTGATGACGAAGTCGTTGCCGGGGATGTGAGGAAAGCCGCGAAAGTTGGTGGCGTTGCCGAAGCGGTCGCGGCACGTCGCGAACAGCTTGTCACAGCCGGCCGTCACGACGAACGTATCGCCAGCCACGATCGGCTCCGCCATCGCCTGCCACAACGACAGGCGGACGTCGCTGCCGACCAGCCGATGCTGCTTGATCTCGATCGCCGAGCCCTGGTTGGCACCGCCGGTCCACCGCAATCGGCCATCGGTGAACCAGCCGGCCGCAAAGCCGCCCAGACCCGCCACCGTCAGCGTCGTCACGCCGAGTGCGGCTGTCACGATGCCGTCGGCGCGCCATGTCCCATTGCCGAGGTCGACACGGCAGCGGCCATCGCCGAGATCGGCCCCGCAGCGCGCGGTGTAGAGCCGCCCGCTCTCCTGCGACAGCGCGTCGGCGAGACCGCGAAGTTCGGCCGCAAAACTCTGGCCTTCCCGCCGCACCTCACCGAGCGTGCTGCGTGCAGTGAGCAGACACAAAGACGGCTCGCTCCAATCCACCATCCAGGTCTCGACCGTCGCGGCGTCGTAACGCCCGGCAGCGAGATCAGCCTCACGAAGCAGATCATCACTCAGCGCGCCGGAGATCTCGGATCCGTCGACCGACAAATCGAAACGCTGAGAGGCCTCGGATGCTCCAAATCCTGTACCAGCGCGGCAGACGACGCCGTGCACCGCGAGATCGCGATCATGATCGGTGAAGCCGAGCACCGCGCCATCGCGTCGGCGCACGATCCAGCACTGCGCCAGTGTCGTCGCGCCGCAGTCGAGCTTCGCCTGCAAGGCGGATGGGATTGAGCGCATGGGATATCCCTTATGGCGTCTTTGACGGCGCGGCTGCGTCGGCGCAGTCGGTGCGCCTCTAGGTCGCCTCGGTCAGCCGCACCACGAAGACAGCGGACCTCACAGCTGCGACAATTCACACCATGAAGTTCTGGTCGGCAGCTGCCTTCAGACGGTTCCTGGTTCCGCCCAACAGCTTCGCGATGGACGACCGTGCTTGAAGCTTCAGTTATGCCGGTGTCCACCCCTCGGTCGCCGGATCACCGGTGCCGCAGAACAGCATGCACATTGTTCGCGAGGTGAACTAATCATTTGCAACCAGCTGCATTTGTGTGCAGCCGGGCCTTCCGGATTAACAAAATTCATGTAGAGAATTATTTCCATGAATTTGACTTAAGTCAACGACGCGATAATTTTTTCTGCGTGGACGCGGGACACTCAACAATGCTGCGCGATCAACTAACCAGCCTCTGCCCAGCTCGCGTTCGAGCCGAATGGTCAATTCGTTGATCGCCCTCCCTCCTCCAAGTGACGGCAAGGAGCGGCC
Source organism: Rhodopseudomonas sp. B29 (assembly GCF_000333455.1). GTDB lineage: Bacteria > Pseudomonadota > Alphaproteobacteria > Rhizobiales > Xanthobacteraceae > Rhodopseudomonas. Next base: position 53 of record NZ_BADD01000245.1, on the reverse strand, counting down.
AACCGGCTGATGATTCCGATGACGCGCGTCGCAATTGAGCACGGCCTGGTGCT
>NZ_BADD01000246.1 GCF_000333455.1 Rhodopseudomonas sp. B29 | reverse complement strand
CTCCGGCATCGCGGCGAAGATCAGTCCGGAGCCGCAGGCCTCGCCACGGTGCAGATGGACACGCATTTTGTCGACGCCGCCGAGATCGGCGATCTGTTGATCTCGCGCCCGCGCGTGGTGCGCTCGACCCGCAGCCTGATCTTCACCTCGACCGAAATCAGCGTCGAGCGCCGCTGCATCGTGCTGGCGCACGGCGTGTTCAAGATCGTACGGCCACGCTGATCCAGCGCCCGAGGGCGTCGAGGGTCACCAACTGCCCGTCGGCGCCTGCTCCGGCGAGGTGGCGATACGGCGCCGCGGGCTCGCCGAGATCGCTGACCACCGCCAGCGCGCCGGAAAAGTCGTCGCCTTCGGTATAGATCCCCGGCGTCACCACCGTCGGCAGCCCAGCCGCACAGGCGGCGCGCAGGCCGTTGGTGGAGTCCTCGAAGGCGACGCAGTGCTCGGCCGGCAGGCCCAGCCGCTCCAGCACATGCAGATAAATGTCCGGCGCCGGCTTCTTGGCCGGCACGACATCGCCGGCGCCGATCACCGCGAACCAGCCGAGCGCGCCTTCGCCCAGCGCCGCCGACAGCAGTGCTTCGACATTGGGAAGACTGGTCGTGGTGGCGATCGCGAGTCTCACGCCGGCGGCTCTGGCGTCGCCGATCAGCCGGGCCACGCCCGGCCGCAGCTTCGGGCCGTCGGCGACCAGGGCGGTGTAGCGCTCGGTCTTGCCGGCATGCAGCTCGGCGATGCGGTGGGCGGCGCGCTCATGACCTTCGGGCCGCGACTGCAAAAAATGCGCGATGCGCTCCTTACCGCCGGCGACCTCGAGCAGCTTGCGATAGGCGGCGGCGTCCCAATGCCAGGACAGACCTTCGGCCGCGAAGGTCGCGTTGAACGCCTGCCGATGCAGCTCCTCGGTCTCGGCCAGCGTACCGTCGACATCAAAGATCAAGGCCGCCGGTAATCTAATGTGGGGTTGCACGAATCTTGGACCCGTTTGTCCGGAATTGAGCAGAAACATAGCCTGACAACAGGATAGGCAGACTGTAAAGTTGCATTTACAGTTGTATCACCACCGTGTGTGACCCCACAGAACGGCCGACGCCTGCAATGACCGACATCGATTCCGGCCCCGCCTCTCACCAGCGCTGCGACAAATGCGGTGGTGAAATGAAGTTGCTCGGCCGGTTGCCGCGTCGTCTGCAACATCCGCAACGCACCGTGTACCGCTGCGAGAATTGCGACCACATCGTGCAGGAGCAAGGCTGAGCAGCCCTGCGAGGCGGGCGCCGCGGCGCCCGCACGATCGCTTGAAGGCCAAGCGGCCTCGAGATTCCGATTACAGCTCGATCTCCATCAGGTCGCGCGCCACGACGATCGGACCGTCGTAGTGCTTTTTGGCGTCGGCCATCCACATCTCGTCGGTGATCGACGGATCGTCGCCCGGCACCAGATGGGTCATCACCAGCTTCTTGACCTTGGCGGCGGCGGCGATTTTGCCGACGTCCTCGGTGCTGGTGTGGGAGGCCATCAGATGCGCCTTCAGCGTCGAGGCGTTCTTGATGCGCTTGGTCAAGGCATCGACGCCCGGCAGATACAGCGCTTCGTGGATCAGCAGATCGGCACCGGCGGCGAACTTCGCCAGTTCGGGATTGTAGGCGGTGTCGCAGGCGTAGACGATGACGCCCTTGGGGGTCTCGAATTTGAACGCGTAGTTGTTCTCGTTGATCGGCGGATGCGGCGTACGGAACGCCGTCACCTTGACCTTGTCGGTCGACACCACCGGGCCCGAATTGGTGATTTCCTTGACCTTGAGCATTTCGCGCGGGTCCGGCTTGCCCTCGTCGGGCATGCGGATCTCGATATCGGCCTTGTTCGACTCCCAGTAGTTCTTCACCAGCGCCGCGAGCCCGACCGGGCCGAAAGCATCGACCTCGTGTTTGAGACCGACGGACCAGGCGCTGTCGACCATGTTGCCGAGTTCGAGCACGTGGTCGGAATGCATGTGGGTGACGAAGATGTAGCGCAGGCTCGGCAGCTCCACCTTGGCTTCGACCAGCCGCTTGGTGACGCCCGGGCCGCAATCGACCACATAGGGCACGCCGTCGACCAGCAACACATTAGCCGGATTGGAGCGGCCGGTGGTGACGCGCGGGCCGCCCTTGGTGCCGAGGAATATCCATTTGGTGCCGGTCGCCGGCTCGGCGGCGCGGACGGCAGAGCCCTTCAGGCCGAAGGTGCCGGCGAGTCCGCTGGCCAGAGACAGTTGCAGGAGCTGACGACGATCGAGAGGCATGCGGCTTCTTTCTTTGGAGTGCAGGAGTGGCCGACGGCGAGCGTGCGGCATTCGGACCGGCAGGGTGCCGATCCAAGCGGATGATGGCGCAACGACGCGGCGGTTTTAGGCCGCGCGCACGCCGCCGAGGAATTCGGAGATCCGTGCGGTGAGATCGGTGCTGCGCACCGACAGATCGCCGGCCTTGGCGATCATCCGCAGCGCCGCCGCCTCGGCATCCGCCATCGCGGTCGACACCGAGCCGACATTGGCGGAAACGTTCTTGGTGCCGGCCGCCGCCTGCTGCGCATTGGCGGCGATTTCGCCGGTGGCCTGACGTTGCTGCATCACCGATGCCGAGATGTCGCCGGTCACCGCATCGACCCGATCGATGGTCTGGGCGATGACCTTGATCGCTTCGACCACCGCGGCGGTCTCCTGTTCGACACTGGCGATTTGCGCGGCGATCTCTTCGGTCGCCTTCGCGGTCTGGGTCGCAAGTCCCTTCACTTCGGTGGCGACGACCGCAAAGCCGCGGCCGGCTTCGCCGGCGCGCGCCGCCTCGATGGTGGCGTTGAGGGCCAGCAGATTGGTCTGGCTGGCGATGCTCTGGATGAACTTGATGATGGCGCCGATCTTGTCGACCGCGCCGCTCAGTCCCTCGATGCGGCTGTTGGCGTCCGCCACCTCGCGGACCGCCGCAGCCGCGATGCCGGCGCAGGTCTCGAGACGTTCGGCGACTGCGGCGATCGCCACGCTCATCTCCTCTGCGCCGCCCGCGATGGTCCCGACATTCACCGACGCCTCTTCGGCGCTGGCAGCGACGTCAGTGGCGCGCGACGATGCGCCGGCCGCCAGCTTCGAGCAGAATTCGGCGTCGTCACGCATTTCCTCGCCGACGATGGTGACCTCGCGGATCGCAGCGTGGCTGGCTTCGTCGAAGGTGCGCGCCAATTCTTCGATCCGCGCGGCACGGGCTTCGCGAGCCCGTCGCTGCACCTCAGCATCGCGTTCGAGCTCGGCGGCCGCAACAGCGTTGACGCGAAGCGTCTCTAGCGCGCCGGCGATCTCGCCGATCTCGTCGCTGCGATTGCGCGCAGGCACTTCGACACCATGGTCGCCATCGGCAAGCCGCGAGATCACAGCGGTCATCGCCACCAGCGGACGCACCACGCGGCGATCGAACGCGATCACCACGCCGACCACCATCGCAAGCACCAGCACCAGGCCGGCACAGACGGCGATCAGGCGCATCATCGCCGCGTCACGCTCGCCTTCAGCGATCCGCACCGCCTGCGCCATCGCGGCGTCGCGGATCGGCATCACCGACAGCGCCGGCGTCACCAGACGAGTCAGGACCTCCTGAAACGAATAGCCGTAATCACCGCCGACGAGACCTTTCGCCGTCAGCTCGGCGATGAAGCGATCGGCCTTGCCGAAGAATTCCGGTTCGGCGGCTTTGACCGCGGCTTGCAGTGCTCCGCTGTCGCCGAATTCCGACGCCGTCGCCTGCAGCCGGACCCAGGCGTGGCGGATTTCGCCCGTCAGCGCCGAGGCCTGCTCGATGTCGTCGATGGTCAGCTTCTTGGCATTACCGGCGGCGCGGGTGAAGTAACTGGCGCGGCGGCCGGCGGCGTCGCGCATGTCCCAGGCGAGCCGCGCGACTTCGATCAGACTGCCGACGCTCTCATGCGCCAACGTGGCGGCACGCTCCAGGCCGAGGGCGGCGCCGTTGAGGGCGGTGCTGACCGCCAGCATGCGCGGCACGTAATCCTTGAGCAGCGCCGGATCGCGCTCGCCGCGCGGGACGCGGTAGGCGGCGTCGAGCTTGCCCTGCAATTCGGCGAGCTGAGCCGCGACGCGATCGAGCGTGGCGAGCGCGCGGTCGCGATCCGCATAGCTGGCCGCCGCGATCGCGGTCCGCGCCTTGGACAGCGACAGCGTCATGGCCTCGCGCGCCCGAGCGATGTTGGCGAGCGCCTCGGGGCTGGGCGGCGGCTCGGCCACCAGCGCGGCATTGTGCGGGCCACGGCCCACCGAGGTCTGCTCGGTAGCCTGCAACAGCGCCGTCATCGCTGCCGCGATCCGCGACGCCTCGTCGGCATTGCGATAGTCACGCCAGCCCTGAACGACGAACACCGCCGCCGCCGCCACGATGACCACCGTCATCGCCGCGACACACACCATGAAAAGAGCACGAACCCGCATGAAGCCCTCGTAAATTTACGAGCGCATTCCTCGCGGTATCGGATTAAGGCAAACTTAATCGCGCAACCTTCGGCTTACCCGCTGCCGGAACTGGTTAAGCTCTCATCTCGCGATGCAGCAAAACGAATTCAAGATTTGAGGAAAAGGCGCATCGCGGCAGGCCAAGCGCGGGTGTGGGGTCAGCCGCACTGCTCACGTGGACGTGGGCGAGATCGGGAGGCTGAAGAAATCGATCAAGGTCAGGAGGAGAATGGTGCCCAGGGGCGGGATCGAACCACCGACACTGCGATTTTCAGTCGCATGCTCTACCAACTGAGCTACCTGGGCGTCCGCCCGGCGCGAGGCCGGGGGAGCGCCGGGTTATAGTCAGGCCAGGCGGCGCTGTCCACCCGTCCGGGACGGGTTTGGGCGGGGAAAATCGCGGGGCGCCGCGCGACCGGCCAAGGCTCGAATTGTCGGATTGGGACGGACGAAACCGGGCTGACGACCCGGCCTCAATCCTCTTCGTCGTCCGCCGGGCGGCCGGGGATGGCGTAAGAGCCGGACAGCCAGCGGTTGAGGTCGACCTCGCGGCAGCGTTCGCTGCAGAACGGACGCGATTCGGCGACCGCGGGCTTGCCGCAGACCGGGCAGCGCTTCTCCCGGGAGGCCTTGGCGGCCGGCTCAGGAGGCATTGATCCAGCCATGGCGGATCGGGAAGCTCTCGCCGCCGAGCAGCGAGATGGTCTCGTACAGCGGCAGCCCGACCACATTGGTATAGGAGCCGACCAGCTTGACGACGAACGAGCCGGCGATGCCCTGCACCGCGTAGCCGCCGGCCTTGCCGCGCCATTCGCCGGAGGCGAGATAGCCGGAGATGTCCTCCTCCGACAGCCGCTTGAACCGCACCCGGGTCTCGATCAGGCGCTGGCGGAACGCCTCCTTGGGCGTCACCAGGCAGACCGCGGTGTAGACCCGGTGGTTGCGGCCCGACAGCAGCCGCAGGCACTGCGATGCCTCGTCGACCAGCTCGGCCTTGGGCAGGATGCGGCGGCCCACCGCCACCACGGTGTCGGCGGCGAGCAGATAGGAGCCGCGCAGATCGTCGTCGAGCTGAATCGATTTCAACGCCGCGTCGGCCTTGGCGCGGGCCAGGCGATTGGCGCAGGCGCGCGGCAGCTCGCCGCGTCGCGGCGTCTCGTCGACATCGGCCGGACGCAGCGCGTCGGGCTCGATGCCGGCCTGATTGAGCAGCGCGAGCCGCCGTGGCGAGCCGGAGGCGAGAACGAGTTTGGGACGGCCGAGCATGCGGAACTTTTCGACGTGCGAAGCAGGCGGGAATGCGCGCGGAACCTATCGGAAGGCGGGTGCGGCGACAACTGCGCAGGCGCGCGATGGTGCCGCCGCGATCAACGCGACGGCCAATTCCACGACGGCGGGTCGTGGTCGCGCAGCACGGTCTCGCTCAGTTCCTTGCTGAGCACGATCTCGCGCGGATCGGCCTGCCGGCGCAGCGCCGACACCAGCGCCTCGGCATGCGAGACGACGATGATCTGCGAACGCTCGGCGGCGGCCGCGATCAGCCGCGCCAGCGGCGGTAGCAGATCGGGATGCAGGCTGGCCTCGGGTTCGTTCAGGATCATCAGCTCGGGCGGCCGCGGCGACAGCAAGGCTGCGACCAGCAGCAGGTAGCGCAGCGTGCCGTCCGACAGTTCGGCGGTCTTCAGCGCGCGCAGCAGGCCGTGCTGCTGCATCGCCAGTTCGAAATAGCCGTCGGCCTCCGAGACGATCACACGGGCGCGCGGAAAGGCGTCGTCGACGGTGGCGTCGAGCGTATCGGGATTACCGATCTCGATGATGGTCTGGATCGCCGCGGCGAGATCGGCGCCGTCGCCGGCGAGCACCGGCGTGTGGGTGCCGATCTGCGGCCGCCGCGCCGGCGCGTCGCGATCGGTACGGAGCTGATCGTAAAACCGCCAGCCGCGCATCCGCTCGCGCAGCAGCAGCAGTTCGACGGCGTCGCGCGGATCGGCGCCGTGCGTCATCATGCTGTCGGACGCCGACAGCTCGCGATAGACCTCGCGCCACTGGCCGCCATCGTCGCGCACCCGCACCAGCGGGCCGCGCCGCTCGGCGAAGGAATTCGCACGGCCGAGCAGTTCGCCGGTCCACACGCTCTCGACCTTGATCTCCGGATCGCGGCCGAACAGCGAGGTGGCATCCGGCAGCGGCAGGCCGAGATCGATGGCGTAGCCGTAATCGGTGCCGGCGAAGCCGAGCTTGAGGGCGACGCGGTTGCTGCGCGTGGTGCCCTGCACGGGTTGTGTGCCCCGCTTCATGCTGCGCGACAGCGTCTCGGGGCCGGCCCATAGCGTCGATTGCAGCCCGCCTTCAGCAGCGAGCGATTGAATCACCCGGCCCTGCGCGATATCGGCCAACAGCCGCAGCGCGCGATACAGGCTCGACTTGCCGGTGCCATTGGCGCCGGTGACGATGTTGAGCGGCCCCAGCTCCAACCGCACATCGCGGAGCGACCGGTAGCCCGAAACGGCAAGCCGCGTGATCATTCCCACCTCGGCGTGGTGCAACGCCGATCGGATAGCACATGCAGGACGGTCGCTCAAAACGCGCGGCACGGAAAGCCGGCGAACCTCTCGTGATTGAGTCGCACGACCTTTCCACGCACGCAACGCGCTCCCTCGCCTCGCTCTTGCGGGGAGAGCTTTACGCCTTGCTGGCAGCGCCGACACCCGGCCGTGGCGTTACTACGTCTTGCTAATTGCCCGGCCGGGACCGGCGGGCGGCGACATAAAACGCGACGTAGAGCAGCACCGGGACCGCCAGCGTTGCCCAGGACAGGCCGTCCCAGATGCCGTCGCCGAGCAGCGCCGAGAGCAGCCCGACCATGCTCAGAATTGCGATCAGCAGCGGCCACGCAAAAATCTGGCGCAGCGTGCGATGACGCGACCATTGCACCGTCATGATGCGGCCACCTCACGGCCGACGCCGCGCTCCAGGTCGGCGCGCACCGTGTGCCCGGCCTGCGTGCGCCGCCGCAGCCAGAGATAAAGTCCGGTCCACAGCACCACGATCGTCAGCACGTCGAGGATCGCCCAGAGGATCCGCAGCGGCAGTCCGCCATAGTCGCCAAAGTGCAGCGGCTGCGACAGGAACAGCGCCGTCACGTACCACGGCATGTCGCGCGAATCCGTCAGCGCCCCGGTCTCGGCGTCGATCAGCGCCGGGCGCAGCAGCCGCGAGGTCACCGGCGTATCGCCGCGCATGAACACCGCGTAGTGGCTCTTGCTGGAAAAGATCGTACCCGGAAACGCGATGAAGGACGCCTGCATGCCCGGCGACGCCGCTACCGCGACATCGACGGCGGCCTGCACCGAGGTGGGTTTCGCCGGCCGCGGCCGATCGCGATACTGCGCCGTCATGTCGGCCAGCTGGCCGTACTGCCACAGCTTGATTACGATGTCCGACCAGGTGTTGATCACGCCGGTGAAGCCGACCACCAGCGTCCACATCACCATCAGGATTCCGGCGAGGTTGTGCAAATCGAGCCAACGCACCACGCGCGGCCGGTCGGCGCGAACCATTCCGAAGCGATGCTTGCGCATCGACGGCGCATAGACCACGACGCCCGACACCACCGCGACGCAGAACAGCAATCCCATCAGCCCGAGGAACAGCTTGCCCGGCAGTCCTGCGAACATATCGGTGTGCAGTTTGAGCATGATGTAGGTGAAGCGACCGGTGACGTCCGGCGCGTCGAGCAACGCCGCGGTGTGGGCGTCGATCCGGACGATGCGGTTGTCGACCGGATTGGCCTCGATGCCGGGGCCGACGCTCACCATCATCACGTCCGGCTCGTCGCGGTCCCAGATCAGGAAATGCGGCACCGTGCCGGGCATCGCGGCGACCGCACTGGCGACGACGCGGTCGAGGTCCGCGCGCGGCGTACCCTTCGGCACCACCGCCGGCGCGACCTCCTCGTGCAACAACTCGTCGATCTCGTGATGGAAGATCAGTGGCAGGCCGGTGACGCACAGCATCAGCATGAACGCCGTGCAGATGATGCTGGACCATTTGTGGACCCAGCTCCACCGCTTCAGCGACCGCTTGGCGGCGGCCTGACTCACTGCGCGTTCCAGCTGTATCACAAGGTGCCGAGCACGGTGCGGGCCGAGCCGAGGCCGCAATAGGCCGTACTGGTGACGCAGGACGCCACGTAATAGCGATCGGTGATGTTCTTCGCGTTGATCTGCGCGGTCCAGCCCTTCATCTCCGGGCGCAGATACGCGAAGTCGTAGCTGATCGCCGCATCGAACAGCGTGTAGGACGGAATGCGCAGCGTATTGGCCGCGTCGCCGTAGGTCTCGCCGACGTAGCGGACACCGGCGCCGAGCCCGAGGCCGGCGATCGGACCGCTGAACCAGGTGTATTTGGCCCACAGCGACGCCTGATCCTTCGCCGTGTTGGTGAGATACTTGCCGACCGTGCCGTCGTTCGCCGCGGTCACGCGCGGATCGAAATGGCTATAGCCGCCGACGATCTGCAGTTCGCGCGTGACATTGCCGCGCGCTTCGAACTCGAAGCCGCGGACCCGGGCGGCGCCGGTCTGCACGCTGAAGAACACGTTGGCCGGGTCGGCCGTCAGGACATTCTTCTGGTTGATCTCGAACAGCGCCGCGGTCAGCAGCAGCGTCGTTCCGGTCGGATTGTATTTCAGGCCGACTTCGCTGCCGTCACCGGTGGTCGGCTTGAACGCGTTGCCGAGGCGATCGGTGCCGGTGATCGGCTGAAACGAGGTGGTGTAGCTGATATACGGCGCCAGGCCGAAATCGAACAGATAGTTCAGGCCGACCCGCCCGGTGTTGGCCTGATCGCGCTGCGGATAGGTGCCCGCCGCCGGATAGGATCCAGTGCTGACCGTCGTGGCGTCGGCCCAGTCGTGGCGGCCGGTCAGCGACACGGTGAACCGGTCGAACTTGATCTGATCCTGCATGTAGGTGCCGACCTGCTCCTGATCCGAGGCCACCTTAATGAAGGGCGAGAGCGAGGACGCCGAGGGAATTGCCGAGCCGTACACCGGGTTGAAGATGTTGATCGGCGAGATCATCGCGAACCGATAGTCGGAGTCGCTCTTGGTCTTGAGGTAGTCGACCCCGAACAGCATCTTGTGCGCGAATGGACCGGTCAGGAAGTCCGCCTGCACCTGATTGTCCAGGGCGAAGTTGCGCGAGCTCGACACCACGTAGTTCTCGGAGCGGTTCAGCGTCTGATTGTCGGACTGCAGACCCTCGCTGCGCACGCCGGTGAGATCGTTGGCGACGTTCGTGTAGCGCAGGTTCTGGCGGAATTG
>NZ_BADD01000247.1 GCF_000333455.1 Rhodopseudomonas sp. B29 | reverse complement strand
CTTTGATTTCGGCGCGCGCTTCGGCACGCCGGAAAGTCTTATCAGCCGCATGTCCCGCACCCCGGTCTACATCATCTGCTCGACCCGGCCGTTCGTCGGCAAGACGCTGATGGCGCGCGTGCTCAGCGAATATCTGCTGCTGGCGCACGGCGCCGTGGTGGCGTTCGACATCAACGTCAAGGAGCCGTCGCTGCTCGATTTCCTGCCGCGGCTGACCGAGACCGCGCAGATCGACGACACCTTCGGCAAGATGGACCTGATGGACCGGCTGATCGTCCATGACGGCGTGCCCAAGGTGATCGACCTCGGTTTCCACGCCTTCGACGAGTTCTTCGGCATGTGTGCCGAGATCGGCTTCATCAAGGAGGCGGCGCGGCGCCAGGTGGCGCCGCTGGTGCTGTACGTCCCCGACCACGACCGCACCGCGCTGCGCGGCTACGAGACGCTCGAGACCACCATCCCGCCGCGCCAGCTGGTGGTGATCGACAACGAGCAGGTCCAGCGCGGCGAGCTGCCGTCGGCGCTGGCGCACGGCCGCGTCATGCGCGTGCCGGCGCTGCCGCCGTTCCTCAAGACTTACATCGACCGCCTGAACTTCTCGTTCACCGGCTACCTGCGCAGCGAACCCGACGCGACCACCGAACTCAACCAATGGATCCGCCGCAACTACACGATTTTCCGCGAGTACGAGCTGGAGCTGACGGGGGCGCGGGTGTGATGAACCCTCGCCCCGCTTGCGGGGAGAGGGTGGTGCGAACGAGCGAAGCGAGATCGAACCGGGTGAGGGGGCGCCTCCGCGAGTCGCTAGTGCTCGGCTGTGGGGAGGCGCCCCCTCACCCGGATCGCATCTTGCGATGCGATCCGACCTCTCCCCGCACGCGGGGAGAGGTCGGGCCGTGCACGCGATTTCTCAGTGCCCTTCGAAGCCGATCAGCGTCCGCACCGGGACGCCCATGGCGCGGATCTTGTCGGCGCCGCCGAGTTCGGGGAGGTCGATGATGAAGCAGGCGGCGACGACTTCGGCGCCGACCTGGCGCAGCAGCTTGATGGCGCCCTCGGCGGTGCCGCCGGTGGCGATCAGGTCGTCGACCAGGATCACGCGCTCGCCGCGCACGAGGGCGTCGGCGTGCATCTCGATGATATCGGTGCCGTATTCCAGCGCATAGGACATGCTCACACAGGTGTGCGGCAGCTTGCCCTTCTTGCGGATCGGCACGAATCCCGACGACACCTGATGGGCGATGGCGCCGCCGATGATGAAGCCGCGCGCTTCGATGCCGGCGACCTTGTCGATCTTGGAGCCGGCCCAGGGCTGCACCAGCTCGTCGACGGCGCGGCGGAACGAGCGCGGATCGCCGAGCAGCGTGGTGATGTCGCGGAACATGATGCCGGGCTTGGGATAGTCCGGGATGGTCCGGACGCTGGCCTTGAGGTCGTGGGCGAGTTCGGGGGTCATCGGCGCGGGGTCTCTCGTTGAAGAAGCTAGTCTTTCGTCATTGCGAGCGCAGCGAAGCAATCCAAGGCTCCGGGCAAGAACTGGATTGCTTCGTCGCTACGCTCCTCGCAATGACGCAACAAATCAATTGGCCGGATGGCCGAGCCGGAAGGCGTTCTCGACGATCTTGAGGCCGACTTCGCCGCCGAGCGACATCAGCGACTCGGGGTGGAATTGCACGCCGCCGACCGGCAGCGTCTTGTGCTCGATCGCCATCGCGATGCCGTCCTCGGTCGAGGCGGTGACAGTCAGCTCCTTCGGCATGTCGTTCATCTCGACATAGAGCGAGTGATAGCGGCCGATGGTGATCTCGTTGGGCAGGCCGTGCATCAGCGTGCCGCCGCGCACCGCGATGCGGGACGGCCGGCCGTGCGCCGGCTGCTTGAGCTGGCCGAGCGTGCCGCCGAAATACTCTCCCATCGCCTGAACGCCGAGGCAGACGCCGAAGATCGGCAGCTTCTTCTCCAGCGCGGCATCGATGGCCAGTTTGATCTTGAAGTCCTCCGGCCGGCCGGGTCCGGGCGACAGCACCAAGAGGTCGTAGCTGTTGTCGGCCAGCATCTTGAGGCCATGGACATGGCGTACGACGCTGACTTCGGCGCCGACCTGGCGGAAGTAATCGGCCAGCATGTGGACGAAGCTGTCGTCGTGATCGATCAGCAGCACGCGCTTGCCCGAGCCGGTCGCGTCCGGCGCCACCGCCGACAGCGGCTTCGGCGGATCGCCGCGCAGCGCCTGGAACAGCGCCGCCGCCTTGACCTGGCACTCCTTGTCCTCGGCGACCGGATCGGAATCGAACAAACAAGTGGCGCCGACACGCACTTCGGCGAGGCCGTCCTTCATCCGGATGGTGCGGATCGTCAGCCCGGTGTTGATCGAGCCATCGAAGCCGACGACACCGAACGCGCCGGCGTACCAACGCCGCGGCGTGCGCTCGTGATCCTCGACGAACTGCATCGCCCATAGCTTCGGCGCGCCGGTCACGGTCACCGCCCAGGCGTGGGTGAGGAAGGCGTCGAGCGCATCGAAGCCGGGGCGCAGCATGCCCTCGACGTGATCGACGGTGTGGAACAGCTTGGAGTAGGTTTCGATCTGGCGGCGGGCCAGAACCTTGATGGTGCCCGGCACGCAGACCCGCGCCTTGTCGTTGCGGTCGACGTCGGTGCACATGTTGAGCTCGAACTCGTCCTTCTCGGAGTTCAACAGCTTCTGGATCTGCTCGGCGTCGCCGATCGCGTCGGCGCCGCGGGCGATGGTGCCGGAGATCGGGCAGGTCTCGATGCGGCGGCCGTCGGAGCGTACGAACATTTCGGGCGAGGCCGACACCAGGAATTCGCCGTCGCCGAGGTTGAGCAGGCCGCCATAGGGCGACGGATTGATGCGGCACAGCCGTTTGAACACTTCAGCCGGCGAGCGCTCGCACGGCTCGCCGAACAATTGGCCCGGCACCGCCTCGAACAGGTCGCCGCGGGCGAAGGCGCCGCGCGCGACCTCGACAACTTTGGCGTATTCGCCCGGCGCGTGGTCGGCGAAGCCCTGGCGGCCGGTCTGGGTGTAGACGCTCTCGGCGGTCTCGGTCGGCAGGCCCTGGGTCGACTGGTCCTTCCAGGCAAACTCATAGGCGATATTGACGCCGCGGCCGGTGGCGCGGTCGTAGGCCAGCAGGCGGTCCGGCACGTACAGCACGATGTCGCGCTGGTCGGCCTCGCGGGCGCGCTTCTGCTTCAGATCTTCGAACTGAAACACCAGATCGTAGGCGAAGGCGCCGTACAGGCCGAGCATCGGATCGGCTGGCGAGGCGAACGCCGCCACCAGCGCGCGGACCAGCGTGATGGCACTGGTGCGGCGGGTGCGCTGCTCCTCGTCCACCGGCGCGTCGCCGCGGACGATGTGGCCCTTGATCTTGGTGGCGCAGGCCTGCTCGACGACGACGCCCGAGGCTTCAAGCGTATCGGACAGGAACGCGATCAGGACCCGGCCGCGCGGGTTCAGCGCCTCGATGGTGAAGCGCTCCGCCTGCGTGGTCAGCGCCAGCGGCGGATCGGCGAAGCCGAGGTCGAAGCTTTCATAGCGCCCCGGCACGGTGGTGCCGGACGACAGCATCACGCCGCGGCGACGGTCCAGCAGGTCGATCAGCTCGTCCAGCGCTTGGCCGCCCGAAAACAGCGCCGCGGCGCGGGTCACCGCCAGGCCGCCGGCGGTCTTGTACGTACTGGTCGCGGGGAGCGAGAAAACGGTCCTGTTCATGGCATCCTCTTAAGCAACTTGCCGGAGGAACGCCACACAGGACAAACGAAAGCCGCCTCGCGTGGCGGCCTCAGGACGATCGGAATTCACGGGATCGCACGGCCACCTCTGGTCAGGAGGTGCGCCACCAACGACGGGTGTGGCAGGGCGACGTGCACATGACCGGGAGAGCAGCACTGGGCGGGGGTGGAGTCAAGGGCTCCCGATGCCGGCCGCGATAGACTATGGGCGGACTTTCCGTCGAGCACAGCGAATGTAAGCTAGGAGTTGACGTTTGTCTGCAGATTGCTTACAGTCATGATCAGGACTTTCAGGTCCAAAGCGTTGGCAGAGCTCTGGAGCGCCGGCAAGACGTCGAAGATCGACGCCAAGATGCATGACCGAATACTGCGGCGGTTGGATCAACTTGATGCGTCGACGGTCCCGGAGGACATGAACATTGCTGGCTTCGACTTCCATGCCCTACGCGGGAAGCCACTTCGTTATTCGGTTCACGTCAATGGGCCATGGTGCATCACGTTCGAGTTCGAAGGAGGCGACGCATATCGTGTCGACTACGAACAATATCACTGAGGCGGCGGCCTCGAATTAGTCGGGATTCACAATGACCGAGTACGTCGCCAAGCGCACCAAAGAGCGCTGCCCTGCTCATCCCGGAGCAGTGCTGCGCGAGGACGTGATTCCGGCTGTGGGCAGGAGAAAATCGGAGATCGCGCGCCTGCTCGGGATTTCACGCCAGCACCTCTACGACATTCTGTCGGAGAAGAAGCCGGTGTCACCCGAAGTGGCGGTGCGGATCGGCAAGCTGTTCGGCGGCGGCGCTGGGGTCTGGGTTCGCATGCAGGGGGCGTTCGACACTTGGCACGCCGAGCGCACGGTCGACGTCAGTCACATCGAGCCGATCGTCGCCTGACCCGCCTGTCGAGCAAATCACTAACAGAAGTTGCGGAACGACTCTGCCGCTCTCGCATTTTCTCCCCCGCATGCCGGGTGACAACCGGCCGTAACGGGGAAGGCGGACGCAGCTGATTTTGCCGGTTTCTGGCTGCGACAGCAACGTATTGGTACGCGTTAACGCCTAACCTGTTCCCGGTGTGCATCCTGTCCGCGGGCACGGACGATCAGCCATGGACCGCTGTGGTTTTCCCGGCCCATCATGATCTTCCTCAACTGTCCAACTCCACCTTTCTGGATCATGGACTATTCGACCCGTTTCGCCCCGGGGGATAGCGGCGATAGTTGCCTGGAAATCACCATCGCGCCGGAATCGAATTGAATTTCCGCCTCATTCGCAGAGCCGGGTGGTTGCGGGACAGATCGTATCAGGGGTGGACCGGTGCGTAACCGATTGGACTGGCAGATCGAACAGATCGTCGCCGAGAGCGGCGACAGCATGCACGACGCGCTACGCGCGCTGATGCAGGTCAACGAGCGGCTGGAAGCCGAGCTGGAGCGGATGCGCGCGGCGCTGGCTTGCGGTGGTCTGCGGCTCGAAGGCCAGTCGCTGCACTGATCGCATCAACAGGAGCGATCAGCCGGAGCGTGTGCCGGAGCCAAACCGACGCGCTACGCCTTCTTCAAGAATTCCGTGCGCAGCACCAGGCCCTTGATCTTGTCGGTGCGGCCTTCGATTTCGTCTTCGCTGTCGGTGAGGCGGATGCCGCGGATCATTGTGCCGCGCTTCAGCACGGTGGACGAGCCTTTCAGCTTCAGATCCTTGATCAGCGTGACGTTGTCGCCGTCGGCGAGCAATGCGCCGTTGCTGTCTCTGACTTCGATGCTCATGGGCCGTCTCCTTGGAACTCTACGTGCGCTGATAAGCAGGGAACGCGGCGCGAGGCAATGATCCGGCTGCAACCAAAATGAAAACGGGGCAGATTGCTCCGCCCCGTCCTCCGTCACGCGTGCTGGGACATCAGAACTTGTAGGTGATGCCGGTGCCGATCAGCCACGGATCGAGATTGACCTTGCCGGTGAGCGCAGCGCCGCCCGCGACGCCGTTCCAGCTCGGCCGCAGCCACAGCTTCTTGACGTCGACGTTCCAGCCCCAGTGCTTGTCGAACATGTAGTCGAAGCCGACCTGCACGGCGGGCGCGAAGGCGTCCTTGAGGTGGCTGTCGGTGACGAGGCCGCCTGCCGCCTTCTGGCTGAAGAAGAAGGTGTAGTTCACGCCGGCGCCGACATACGGCTTGAACGCGCCGAAATCGGTGAAGTGATACTGCAGCGTCAGGGTCGGCGGCAGCAGCCAGGCCTTGCCGACGTCAACGCCCGGGGCGCTGGAGAACGAAACGGTGTGGCGGGTGACGCCGAGGATCAATTCGGCGGCAATGTTCTTGGTGAAGAAGTAAGAGATGTCGAGCTCGGGCACGACGGCGTCGGAGGTCTTCAGCGACGAGCCGGGGATCTGATCGACATAGCCGCGATTCTCGGTGACGACGCCCAGCGCGCGCAGGCGGATCATCCAGGGATTCCATTCCTCGACCACCGGCGCCTTGTAGAACGGCTTGGTGGCGAGATCGGCAGCAGCGGCTTGGCCCGGCAGGCCGCCAAGTGCCGCCGCCATCGCCAGCGCCGACACCGCGTAAAGAAATTTGGTCATGAGTGCCCCTATCGAAGATCGTTCGCGAGAGCGAAAGCTCGCTCGCCCGAGGCACCAAGGCTTCCGGGAACCAAAAACATTTGATCGAGATCAAATTACACAGGCACCGTCGGCGGCCTGCAGCGGTGCGTGGCAACAAAGCCACAGATTCGCAGGGCATTCGCGACTGGCCTCGGAAAACCCTGATGGCGCAATCACGTAGTCGACGGCAGGCACACGCCTGGCGTGCGCGCCGGGACGTTGGGGAAGCTGGAATTTGCGACGATAAGTTGCAGCGGAGGGAAGAGAGACGAGCCGGCTAGGGCCGATTCGGATTCTGCATCATGTACTCGCCGAGATTGCGCTGCGCCCGATTGGCCCGGGTGATGGCATTGCTGCGCTGGACATCGCGGTCCTTGCGGCAGGCCACATAAGCCGGCGACCCGACGGCCACGCCGTTCTGCCGGCAGAACGCATCGTCGTCCCCCATATCGCTCGGCGCCTCGTTGCGGGTCGCGCAGCCGGCAAGAGCGAAGGCGGCAAGGGCAAGGATCAGGAGGCGGCTTGCGGCGAGCGGCATTTTGGTCCCCAGGCTCGGTCATTCCGGGGCGCGAGCGACAGCTCGCGAACCCGGAATCTCGCAACAACATCGGGATTCCGGGTTCGCGCGTTTACACGCGCGCCCCGGAATGACGTCGTTATGTGGCCTTGTCTAACCCGAATTGCGGAGTTTGTAAGTCCGCAATCGTGCCGTCGCCTCGCGGCCCCTCAAGTATGGCTCTTCAGCGCGCTCGAAATGTCGTCGAGGGCGGTGGGGTCTTCGATGGTGGCCGGCATCGCCCAGGGATCGCCGTCGGCGATCTTCTTGATGGTGCCGCGCAGGATCTTGCCGGAGCGGGTCTTGGGCAGCCGCGGCACCGTGATGGCGAGCTTGAACGCCGCCACAGGGCCGAGCTTGTCGCGCACCAGCTTGACGATCTCCTTCTCGATCTCCGCCGGGTCGCGGGTGACGCCGCTCTTCAGCACTATGAGGCCGCACGGCACCTCGCCCTTGATGCTGTCGTTGATGCCGAGCACGGCGCATTCGGCAACGTCGGGATGCGAGGCAAGAATCTCTTCCATGCCGCCGGTCGAGAGACGGTGACCGGCGACATTGATGATGTCGTCGGTGCGGCCCATGACGAAGACGTAGCCGTCCTCGTCCATGTAGCCGGCGTCCGATGTTTTGTAGTAGCCGGGAAACTCGGCGAAGTAACTCTCGCGGCAGCGCTCGTCCTGCTGCCACAGCGTCGGCAGATTGCCGGGCGGCAGCGGCAGCTTGATGACGATCGAGCCCATCGTGCCGGGCGGCAGCGGCTTGGCGGCTTCGTCAACGACCTCGAGCTTGTAGCCGGGCATCGGCACCGTCGGCGAGCCGTGCTTGACCGGCAACAGGCCGAGGCCGACCGGATTGCCGGCGATGCACCAGCCGGTTTCGGTCTGCCACCAGTGATCGATCACCGGCACCTTGAGCTGATCCTCGGCCCACTCCACCGTCGGCGGGTCGGCCCGCTCGCCGGCCAGGAACAGGGTGCGGAATTTCGATAGATCGTATTTGCGAATGAAGTCGCCGTTGCCGTCCTCCTTGCGGATGGCGCGAAACGCCGTCGGCGCCGTGAACAGCGCGACCGCGCCGTGCTCGCTGATCACCCGCCAGAACGCGCCGGCGTCGGGCGTCCCGACCGGCTTGCCTTCATACATGATCGAGGTCGCGCCGTGGATCAGCGGGCCGTAGATGATGTAGCTGTGGCCGACCACCCAGCCGATGTCGGACGCGCACCACCACACCTCGCCCGGCTTGATGCCGTAGAGATTCTCCATCGACCACTTCAGCGCGACCAGGTGGCCGCCATTGTCGCGCACCACGCCCTTCGGCTTGCCGGTGGTACCAGAGGTGTAGAGGATGTAGAGCGGATCGGTCGCCTCGACGGCGACGCAGTCGGCCTTCTTGTCGGCCGCCAGCGCGTCCGAGCGCAGCTTGCCCCAGTCGTAGTCGCGGCCGTCCTTCAGATCGCAATCCTGCTGCGGGCGCTTGAGGATGATGCAGGCGTCCGGCTTCACCGACGCGAGCTCGATCGCCTCGTCGAGCAGCGGCTTGTACTTGACGATGCGGCCCGGCTCGATGCCGCAGCTCGCGCTGAGGATCAGCTTCGGCTTGGCGTCGTCGATGCGGGTCGCGAGTTCTTTGGCCGCGAAGCCGCCGAACACCACCGAGTGCACCGCGCCGATGCGGGCACAGGCCAGCATCGCCACCATCGATTCCGGGATCATCGGCATATAGAGGATGACGCGGTCGCCCTTCTGGACGCCGAAGTCCTGCATGATGGCGGCGAGCGCCTGAACCTCGCGCAGCATCTCCGCGTAGGTGAAGGTGCTGATCGTGCCGGTCAGCGGCGAGTCATGAATAAGCGCGACCTGATCGGCGCGGCCGTTCGCGACGTGGCGGTCGAGCGCGTTGTAGCAGGTGTTGACCTTGGCGCCGACGAACCAGCGGCCATACAGGCCCTGCGACGGATCGAACACCTTCTTGGCCGGCTCGATCCAGTCGATCTCCTTGGCCACCTCCCCCCAGAACGCCTCCGGGTCGGCCAGCGAGCGGGCATGGACCTCGTGATAACGGCTCTTGTCCGGGATATTCATGGCGTCGCGCTCCCAACGATCTCAGGCGGTTTGCCCGTCCTGTCCAGCTTTTAGGCCGCGGTGACAACCCCGCCTTTGTTCCTAAGCAAACGGCGGGCCCCGGCCGGGGCGCATTGTGGCGTTGCGGCAGCCGAGTGCAAGTCGGAAGCAAACCGGATTCAGTAGCCATCGAGACCGGTCAGTTGCAGCTTGCGAGCTGTCATCGCCGCCTTCAGGTCATAGCCGCGGCGACCGAATTTCTCGGCACGGCGGGCCATGAAGGTCTCGTGCTCGCGGCGCAATTTGGCCTGTTCGGCCGGCTTGCCGGCATGGTTCTGCAGCACGCGGAGATAGAGCGCGTGGATGTCGCGGTCGAGATCGGCCAGCGCCGGATCGGCGCAGATGGTCTTTTCCAGCCGGCGATGCGCCTTGCGGCAATCGAAGCTCGGCTTGCCGGCGACCGCCTTCTGGGCGCCGAGCTTTTCCACTTCCAGCGCCAGGGCCTTGTGGTTGGTGCGGGCGGCGGCGTGGTCCGGCTGCAGCTTCAAGGCCGCGGCGAAGTCCATCAGCGCCTTGCGGCGGTCGAGTTTGGCGAGCCACAGCTCGCCGCGGGAATTGAGCAGGTCGGGCTGGTTCGGATCGAGCCGCAGCGCGTCGTCGGCATCGGCGATGGCGCGGTCGATGTCGCTCTTGCGCGCATAGGCGGCCGAGCGGGCGATCAGCGCCTTGAGGCGATCGGCCTTTGCGGTGTCGCGGAACGCGATCACCTTGCTGCACAGATCGATGATGCGGTCGGCGTCGTCGGCCTTCGCAGCCGCAGACACGCAGGCAGCGGGATCGACCGAGGGATCGTCGAGCGGCTCGGTGTTGGAGGCGTGCGCCGGCATCGCGAGAAGTGCCGTGCCGATACAAATGGCTGCTATTAGGTTACGCATCGTCTATTCATTTCAGTTCTTACCGATTTGTAGCCCGGTTGCAGCGAAGCGCAATCCAGGTCTGCTCCCTCTCCCCGCTCGCGGGGAGAGGGGTGGGGTGAGGGGGCGTTTCCGCGAGTCTGAGCTGCTCGGCCTCTTGGAAGCGCCCCCTCACCCGATCCGGCATCGCTGCGCGACGCCGGATCGACCTCTCCCCGCGCGCGGGGAGAGGTCGGAACGCGTCGCCTTCAACTAATCATCGCATACCCGCATCGTGGTCGGCTCCGCACCGAGCTTGTGCCCCATGATCTGCGACAGCGTCTCGCATCCGCCGTCGTGACATATTCGCCATTCGCCGGCGAGACCGGAATTACCGAGCACGACTTCGGGCAGCGGCGCCTGGTGTGGGTGCCATTGATACCAGCCGTCTACGAGCCGCGCATCGGGTGCAGGCTCCATGCCGGCGCCGGAGCCTTTGATGCGGGCGGTGATCAGTTCGAGGCCTGCGGGTGTTACGCGCCAGTCTTCCTGCCACTCGACCTTTTCGATCGAATGCGTCCAGGCCAGCGTGAACGCGGCGAGCGCCAGCGTCTTGGTGACGCCGGCGCCGGCCAGGCACAGGCTCATCACGACGGACTCATCGGCCCGGGATCACGCCGCCGCCACGGCGCTACGCGGCGGGCGCTGGCGCCATTGCCACAGCACGATCAGCACCGCGATGGCGAAGCCGACGTAGTCGCTGTAGGGGAATTCGCCGAGCAGCGCGACCGCGGCGACGAAAGCGACGACACGCTCGACCACCGACATGCGGGTGTAGAGAAAGCCGATCGCCACCATGCCGAACAGGCCGATCGCCACCAGCGCCTTGACGGTGGCGTAGGCGACGGCGCCGTAGAAGCCGAGTTCGGCGGCCATCGGATCGCCGGGCTGCAGCATCAGGGCCGGCGAATACACCGCGATGAACGGGATGACGTAACCGGCGAGCGCGATGCGCATCGCTTCCCAGCCGATCTTGTCGGGATTCTCGCGGGCGATCGGCGCCGCGGCCAGCGCGGCGAGCGCCACCGGCGGCGAGAGATCGGCCATGATGCCGTAGTAGAACGCGAACATGTGGCTGACGATCAGCGGCACGCCGAGCTTGGCGAGCGCCGGCGCGGCCAGCGCGGCGGTGATGATGTAGGTCGGGATGGTGGGAATGCCGGTGCCGAGCAGGATCGACAGCAGCATGGTCATCACCAGCGCCAGAAACAGGCTGTGCTCGCCGAGCCCGATGACCCAGCTGCCGAACACGGTGCCGACGCCGGTCTGCGTCATCATGCCGATGATGGTGCCGACGATGGCGCAGGCCATGCCGACGGTGAGCGCCGATTTGGCACTGTCGGCCAGCGAATCGCGGCACGCCGCCAGCGTGGCGCGGCCGCCGCGCGTCAGCGCGGCGATCGCGATCAGCACGGCGACGATCGCCACCACGCGGCTGATCTCGAGCCCCGAATGCAGCACCGCGCCGGCGACCAAAGCGAGGCCGATCCAGAAAATGTAGCGCAGCGCCGGATTGGAAAAGCCCAGCACGATCGAGGCGCCGAGGATCAGCGCCACCGTCAGCGCCAACCCCATCGAGCCGGCGTAGAGTGGGGTGAAGCCTTCGAACAGCATGTAGACCAGCGCCGCCAGCGGCAGGATCAGGTACCAGCGCTCGACCATCGCCTTCCAGGCGCTCGGGATCTCCGCCTTGGACATGCCGACGAGACCGAACTTGCCGGCCTCCAGATGCACCATCCAGAACGCGCTGGCGAAATACAGGAAGGCCGGGATCACGGCGGCCTTGACCACCACCGAGTAATCGACGCCGAGCGTCTCGGCCATGATGAAGGCGACCGCGCCCATCACCGGCGGCATGATCTGGCCGCCCATCGAGGCGGTGGCCTCGACGCCGGCCGCGAACGCGCGGCGATAGCCGAAGCGGATCATCAGCGGAATGGTGAACTGGCCGACGGTGACGACATTGGCGACGCCGGAGCCGGAGATCGTGCCCATCATGCCCGAGGCGAACACCGCGACCTTGGCGGGGCCGCCGCGGGTGCCGCCGAACAGGCCGAGCGACACGTCGGTGAACAGCTGGATCATGCCGGCACGCTCGAGGAACGAGCCGAACAGGATGAACAGGAAGATGTAGGTCGCCGACACGTAGATCGGCACGCCGTAGAAACCTTCGGTGCCGAACGACAGATGGGTGATGATCTGATCGAACGCGTAGCCGCGATGATTGAGCGGCGACGGCAGATATTGGCCGAAGAACCAGTAGATCAGACAGACCCCGCACATCAACGGCAGCGCCAGACCCATCAACCGCCGCACACCCTCGAAAATCAGGATGGCGAGCAGCGTGCCGACCGCGAGGTCGAGATTGGTCGGATCGCCGTCGCGCTGGATCAGGTCGGCGTAGAAGATCCACTGATACAGGCCGCAAAGGAAGCCGGCGGCGCCGGTCAGCCATGCCGCGGTGCGGCCCAGATTGGTGCGCGCGGTGAAATTGCCGATCAGGCCGAAGGTGAGCAGCAGCAGGAAGCCGACATGAACGCCGCGCACCACCTGGCTCGGCAGCACGTTCCAGGCGGCGATGACGAGCTGGAAACTCGCGAAGGCGATCGCCACCGTATAGGCGAGATAACGCCAGCGCCGCGGGCCGAAGCCCTCCGGAAAGCCGTGCTCGAAATTGTCGAACTCGACCTTGACGGCTCCGGGAGCCTGTTCGACCGCAACCTCAGGCTTCGACATCGATGACCGTTCCCGCCGCGTGATCTGATTTGTATTTCGCTATTATAGCGTCATGGCCGGGCTTGACCCGGCCATCCATCTCTCTTGAAAGGTGATGGATGCGCGGGTCAAGCCCGCGCATGACGTTGTTGCATGGTGATGCGCTGCATCACTTACTTCAGCACGCCCTTTTCCTTGAAGTACTTGATCGCGCCGGGGTGCAGCGGGACCGGGCTGCCGGCGGCGGCTTCGAGCTTGATCTCCTTGCCGGCGGCGTGGGCGTTGGCGAGTTCGGGCAGGTTGTCGTAGATCTGCTTGGTCATTTCATAAGCCAGATCGTCCGACACCGCCGTCGAGGTGACCAGATAGTTCACCACCGCGGCGGTCGGCACGTCCTTGTCCTGACCCTTGTAGGTGTTGGCCGGGATGGTGGCGGCGATGAAGGGCGGTCCGATCTTGTCGACGATCGCCTTGGGCACCGACACGACGGTGATGTCGGACGAATTCGACAGGTCCTTCAGCGACGCGACGCCGAGGCCGGCGGATTGCAGCGTCGCCTGGAGCTGGCGGTTCTTCATCAGGTCGACGGATTCGGCGAACGGCAGATACTCGACCTTGCCGAGATCCTTGTAGTCCATGCCGGCGGCCTTGAGGATGGCGCGCGAGTTCAGCTCGGTGCCGGATTTCGGCGCGCCGACCGACAGGCTCTTGCCCTTGAGATCGGCCAGCGTCTTGATGCCGGAATCGCCGGTGGCGACGATCTGGATGTAGTTCGGATAGATCGCGCCGATCACCCGCAGCTTGTCGAGCTTGGCCTTGAAGCCGGCTTCGGCGTCGCCTTCCCAGGCGGCTTTGAGCGAATCGCCGAGCGTGAAGGCGATTTCGCCGCGACCCTGCTGCAGCAGATTGAGGTTCTCGACCGACGCCTTGGTGGCCTGCACCTGCGTCTTCACGTTGGGGATTTTCTCGCTGTAGATCTTCGAAATCGCGACCCCGAGCGGGTAGTAAACCCCCGACGTACCGCCGGTCAGCACGTTGATGAACTGCTGGGCGTGAGCCTGCGGCGCCGCCACCATCAACGCCGCAGCCGCGGCGATCCCGAACAATTTGGCCTTCATGAGCACGTATCCCCCTATTGCTTGTTGCGGGAAACTGGACGGAGCACACGCTGCGGTCAACCCATGAAATGCGCGGTGCCATCGAGTACCGGGAACCCCGATGGTCCCCTTACGGCCGATGGTGCGCTCGACGACCGTACCATCGGCGCCAGGGTGCCGGATCTCCGGGCACGTCCACGGAACCGCGAGCGTGCTGGCTACGCCACCAACGACCGCCTAGTCTCCTGCCACACCGGCCCGACAGAGGCCGGCCAAAACGGGAGTACGCCATCCATGACCGCCCACTCGCGCGTCGTCGTCGCTGCGTCTTTGCTGCTGTGCAGTAGCGCCCTCACCTCCGCCATCGCCAAGCCCTGGATGATCGTCGGCAACGACGAGAAGCTGGTGTGGGATGCCGACGGCAAGCCGATCCTGTCGCCTGCCGGCAAGGACAGCGTGCTGATCGTCGACCTCGCCAATCCTGAATCGCCCAAGATCGTCGCGACGCTGCCGCTGAAGAATTCGGTCGTCGGGCCGCCCGTCAATGTCGATATCGATCCCTCCGGCAGCGTCGCCCTGGTGGCGGACTCAGTGGACGTGGTGAAGGACGGCGATGCGCTGAAGCAGACGCTCGACAACAAGATCTATGTCATCGATCTGAAAGCCAGCCCACCGAAACTCGCCGCCACGATCGAAGGCGGCAAGCAGCCGTCGGGCCTCGCGTTCAGCCCCGACGGCAAGATGGCGCTGGTGGCCAACCGCGGCGATAACACGATCAGCGTGCTGTCGGTGAATGGCACCGACGTGAAGGTCACCGGCAGCGTCGCGATGCCGGATGCGCCGGCCTCGGTCGCCTTTACGCCGGACGGCAAGCGGGCGCTGGTGGCGCGCTTCCCGGGCAACAAGATCTCGGTGCTCGATATCGACGGCGGCAAGGCGAGCTACAACAAGGTCGATATCGTCGCCGGGCCGTGGCCCTACAATGTCGCGGTGACGCCGAACGGCAAGCTGGCGCTGACGTCGGACAACGGCAATGCCGGCGCCTCCGACGGCAGCGTCGATACGGCGAGCGTGATCGACCTCGAAGCCAAGCCGCCGCGCGCCATCGACCGCGTCGTGGTCGGCGATGGGCCGGAAGGGCTGGCGATCAGTCCCAAGGGCGATCTCGCGGTGTCGGTGATCCTGCGCGGCTCGAACATGAAGAACATGTTCTTCTATAAGCCGAACGGCAGCATCTCGGTGCTGAAGATCGACGGCAACAAGGTGACCAAGACCCAGGACATCGAGGTCGGCGGCCTGCCCGAAGCGGCGGCGTTCACGCCGGACGGCAAGTACATACTGGTCGGCAATTATCTCAGCCAGGACTTCTCGATCCTCAAGGTCAACGGCGGCAAGGTCACCGACACCGGCAAGCGCTTCAAGGTGCCGGGCCATCCGGCCTCGGCACGGATCAGCCGGAATTGAGCGGCTTGATGACTGACTGAAGCGAGGCAGGCGTCTCGAGGACGGAAGTCGTCATCCTGAGGTGCGCGCGTAGCGCGCCTCGAAGGATGCGGCCAAGGTGCTCGCGGCCCATCCTTCGAGGCCCTCCGGGCCGCGCAAAGCGCGGCCCGGAGGGCGCCTCAGGATGACGGCGGAGATCGGAGCGCCTGCCGTAGAGAGCAGCCCTGCAAGTCGCATAATTTCCAAGATCATCTTTGCACCGGCGCTTTGCCGACCGTCACAGTTCTGGGGTAAACTCGGTCCGCAACAACGTTGCCGTCGCGACTTCGCCGTGCCGGCCGACCGGTTCGAGATCCATGCCCTCCCCATACGATTTCGGCAGCTTCGATCGCCGCACCTTGCTGCGCGGCGCCGTCGGCCTCGGTTTGGCCGGAGTGTGGCCGGCGGCTGCAGCCGAACCGGCCAAGGTCGAATTCAAGAGCAACCCGTTCACGCTCGGCGTCGCCTCCGGCGATCCGTCGCCGGACGGCTTCGTGCTGTGGACGCGGCTGGCGCCGGAGCCGCTGAAGGCGCGCGGTGGCATGACCATTCACCCGGTCGACGTCACCATCGAGATCGCCGACGATCCGGCGATGAGCCGCATCGTCCGCACCACGCAGGAGACCGCGCGGCTGGAGCTGGCGCATTCGGTGCACGCCGAAATCGACGGGCTGGCGCCGGGCCGCGATTACTTCTATCGCTTCCGCGCCGGCGACGCCGAAAGCCCGATCGGCCGCGCCCGCACGCTGCCGACGCCGGGCGAGACGCCGGCAGAGCTGCGCTTCGCCGCCGCCGGCTGCCAGCAATGGGAGGGCGGTTATTACTCGGCGTGGCGGGCGATCGCCGAAGACAGACTGGATCTCGTCTTCCACTACGGCGACTACATCTACGAGAACGCGTCCCACGCCGCCGACGCCAAGGGCAAAGCGTTCCCGCGTACGCTGCCGAAGGATTTTCCGATCTGCTACACGCTGACCGACTATCGCCGGCGTTACGCGCTGTACAAGACCGATCCCGACCTGCAGGCTGCGCACGCGTCGTGTCCGTTTCTTGTGTCGTTCGACGACCATGAGGTCGCCAATAACTGGGCCGGCGACAGCGATCCCGCGGCGACGCCGCCCGCCGCCTTCCTGTTCCGCCGCGCGATGGCGCTGCAGGCCTGGTACGAACACATGCCGGTGCGGCGCGCGCAGATTCCGCACGGTCCGGATGTACTAGCGTATCGCGGCTTCTCCTTCGGCACGCTGGCCGACATCGCGGTGCTGGACACGCGGCAGTATCGCTCGCGCCAGGCCTGCGGCGACGGTTTTCTGACCGACTGCACCGAGGCCGATGCGGCGGATCGCTCCATGCTGGGCGCCGCGCAGGAGCAATGGCTGGCGGCGCGGCTGAAAGACAATCGCGGCATCTGGCAGGTGCTGGCCCAGCAGGTGCTGTTCGCTCCCTTCGACTGGCGCGGCATCCCGTGGATCAAGCCGGCCGACAAGCCGGTGCGCAACATGGATTCCTGGGACGGCGCCAGCGCGGCGCGCCGTCGGCTGATGGCGATGCTGGCCGACGCCGATGTCGCCAATCCGGTGGTGCTGACCGGCGACATGCACAAGGCCTGCGCGTTCGAGCTGATGCGGGGCGATGCGGTGGCGGGCGTCGAGTTCCTCTCAACCTCGATCTCATCGGGCGGCGATGGCGTTGCGGCGCCGGACTATCTGCCGACGCTGCAGGCCAACAATCCGCATCTCAAATTCTTCTCCGACCAGCGCGGCTACACAAGGCATGTGGTGACGCCGAAGCTGTGGCAGGCGGATTTCCGTGCGCTGGACTCGATCGCCACGCCGGGCCAGGCGGCCAAGACGGTGAAGACCCTGGTGATCGAGGCTGGACGGCCGGGCCTCGCGCCGGGCTGAACTGAGACAATCAAGGCTCTGGTCCTGACGCGCGTCCCCGCGTAGCTTCTCGGCGCCGGCTCAACGAAGCCGGACGGCGCCGTTCGCGCCGCTGATAAGCCCCGGAGGAGACCTTGATGACCGACACCACCCGTCCGTTCAGCCCGAACCGCCGCAGCCTGCTGCGCGGCGCCGCCGCGCTCGGTGCGCTGCCGCTGCTGCCGCGCCTCGCCCGCGCCGACACGGGGAACTGGCCGACCCGGTCGGTGAAATTCGTCGTGCCGTTCGCGGCCGGCGGCACCACCGACATTCTGGCACGGCTGGTTGCGCAAACGCTGTCGGAAGAATACGGCCAGCAATTCGTCGTCGAGAACAAGGCCGGCGCCGGCGGCAACATCGCGGCCGAATACGTCGCCAAGTCCGATCCCGACGGCTACACCTTCATCGTCGGCACGCCCGGCACGCATGCGATCAATCAGTTCGTGTTCAAGGGACTGAAATACGATCAGACCAAGGACATCGTGCCGGTGATCGTGATCGCGCAGGTGCCGAACCTGTGCTCGGTGACGAACGAGCTGCCGGTCAAGAGCGTCGCCGAGCTGATCGCTTACGCCAAATCCAAGCCGGGTGAACTACTTTACGGCACGCCCGGCCTCGGCTCGACCGCGCATGTGGCGACCGAACTCTTCAAGTCGATGACCGGCGTGCAGATGACGCACGTTCCCTACAAAGGCTCGGCGCCGATGCTGACCGATCTGATGGCCGGCCGCGTGCATCTCACCATCGACAATCTGCCGGCATCGCAGCCGCACGCCGAGGCCGGCAGCATTCGCGCCATCGCCGTGTCGACCAAGACGCGCTGGCCGCTGCTGCCCGACCTGCCGACCATGGCCGAAGCCGGCGTGCCGGGTTACGAGGCGGCCGCGTGGTTCACCGTTGCGGCGCCGGCCAAGACGTCGCCCGAGATCATCGCCAAGCTCAATGCCAGCGTCGACAAATTCGTCAAATCGGCCGACGGCACCGCGCGGCTGCGCAAGCTCGGCGCCAATCCGGTCGGCGGCTCACCCGAAGACATGCAGCGCTACGTCGCCGGCGAAATCGACAAATGGGGCAAGGTCGCGAAATTCGCCGGCATCACGCCGCAGTAACGCCGCAGCCCACCTCGTCATTGCCGGGCTTGACCCGGCAATCCATCATTCTTCGCAAGATGAGTTGTACGAAGAAGATGGATGCGCGGGCCTTCGCCGCGCCGAAGCGGCTTCGGCCGCGCAGGCGGGTCAAGCCCGCGCATGACGCAGTGTGAAAGCTAATCAGCCGCTCAGCACCCGATCGATCGCATTTGAATCATCGTCATTTGAATCACAATCGACCGCTTAACCGTAGTTCCCAACTCATGTGGGCCGCTTAACAATTCCACAATTCCGGACCGAACGATCCCCTAAACATTGTCGCGTGATCGAGGGGGTCGAATTGAGATGAAATCAACGATTGCGGACAGCGAAGACCACGCGCCTGCGGTCGGCTTCGGACGTCGCCGGCTCGCGCCGCGGGCGCTGGTGATCGATCGTAAGCCGCATCTGCGCGCCTTCATGATCGAGGCCCTCGAAGAGCTGCGTTTCGTCAGCAACGAATGTGAGAACGTGAGCGATCTGCCGGCGCGGCTCGCCGAACATCGCCCCGAATTGGTCGTGCTCGGCTCGTCGCTCGACGGCATCGAGGCGGCGCTGGTCATCGGCCTGCTCGCCGAGAGCGATTACCACGGCAATCTGCTGGTGCTGTGCGCGCGTGAATCCATCGCCTCGCAGGCCCTGCAGCAGCTCGGCCACGACCACGGGCTCAACATGCTGCCACCGCTGGCGACGCCGTTCAACACGCCGCGGCTGCTGCAGAGTCTATCACCGCTGCTGCCGCGCGAGCCGCTGCCCGAACCAGAGGTCGACGTCGCCGAAGCGCTCAAGGCAGGGTGGCTGGAGCTGTGGTACCAGCCCAAGGTCGAGGTTCGCTCGCTGATGCCGGTGGGCGCCGAGGCTTTGGTTCGAATGCGGCATCCGAACTGGGGCGTGGTGTCGCCTTCGGCATTTCTGCCGGGCGAGGACGATCCGCATCTGCGGGCGCTGTCGGACTACGTGGCGCAGCGGGCGCTCGACGACTGGGCCTATCTCTTGGAGCATCACGGCCCGGTCGATCTGTCGATCAATCTGCCGGCATCCTTTCTGCGCGATCCGGCCTCGATCGCCGGACTGGTCGGCCGCATCCCGTCGCATCCGGCATTCCCGGGACTGATCGTCGAGATCGACGCGCGTGAACTGACCGATCTGTCGGGATTGAACCAGGTGGCGCGACGGCTGCAGCTGCGCAATATCGGCCTGTGCGCCGATCACGTGGGCGTCGAATGGCCGGCGCTGATGCAGCTCTCGCCCTGCCCGTTCGTCGAGTTCAAGGTCGATCCGACGCTGGTGGCCGGCTGCGCCGAGGACAGGCTCAAGCGCACGGTGTGCCGGCGCATCGTCGAACTCGCCGGCGACTACGGCGCCCGCGCCGTCGCCACCGGCATCGAGACCCGCGCCGACTATCACGCCGTGCACGAACTCGGCTTCGACCACGCCCAGGGCTTTCTGTTCGGTAAGCCGATGCCCCTGAAGAAGTTTGCGCGGATGGCGTCGAGCCGGCCGTTGCGGCTCGCGGAGTGAGTAGTACAGGCAATCGGCCAATGGCCGGGCGCGCTACACAATCGGCGCCGTCATCCTGAGGTGCGAGCGCAGCGAGCCTCGAAGGATGCGGCTACGCACAGGGCGCCAGCCGACGTGCTTGCGGCCCATCCTTCGAGGCCGCCGCTGCGCGGCGGCGCCTCAGGATGACGCTGCGGTGCTTGGCGAGGCTGGCGGACGCTCAGTCGAACGTCATGTCGATGCACTTCGACACGTCGGAGCCGAGGCCGGAGGCGATGGTGATGCAGCCGCGGACTTTGCGGGTGTCGGTGTCGCTGGCCCACACTGCGTAGCCGCCGGGGCCGAAGAAAGAATTGGTGTTCGGCGGCTCGGTCTCGGAGGCGTCGAATTGATAATTGCCGTCGGTCTCGAACACGCGTGGCCGCTTGGCGCAGCCGCCGTCGGTCTGGACGTTGAGGATCTCCTTGTTGTCGCGGGTCAGCGCAAGGCTGACCGTGCAGCGGAAATTCTCGGACGTCTTGACGTTGAAGACGTAGGCGTAGGAGCGGCAG
This sequence comes from Rhodopseudomonas sp. B29, assembly GCF_000333455.1. Lineage (GTDB taxonomy): Bacteria > Pseudomonadota > Alphaproteobacteria > Rhizobiales > Xanthobacteraceae > Rhodopseudomonas. Next base: position 3,116 of record NZ_BADD01000247.1, on the reverse strand, counting down.
GTCGCCGTGTTGAGCTTGCCCGGGCTGAGGCCACGGCTGCACGAAATACGCTGATTGCTGACGAGTTTGTACTCGTCGGCGTGCGCCGGCTCACCGAGCGCGATGAGGCCGCCAGCCAGCAGCGCCGCGCTGAGCACAAGATGGAGTCCAAGGCGCTTCGAACCAGCCTGCATCATTTCCTCCCGCCGTTTGTGCGGCCGTTCTAATCCGAATCGCTCGCGCACGAAAGCCGCCATGGCACGCTTAGTGGGGTACGAGACCCCATCTCATCGGCGTGTGATACGCGACCCTTGGCCGTATTGACGAGGCTTGATCGTTCGTGATTTGTTCGGACATTGCGGTGAATTGCGGAGGGCCTGCCTTGAAGACGAAGCTGATTGTGACGATCACGGCCGCGACAATCACCAGCGCAGTCGCCGGCACTGCCTTCGCCGCACCCGAGCCGACGCCGTGGGTGCTGGCACCCGACATGGCCTACGGTTACACCCGCGACAGCAAGACCTTCGCCTACAAGCTCGGGACCAGCAACGCTCGCGAATTCTGGAAGGGCGCCAAGAAGGTGCCGAAGGACACGTTGTTCTTCATCGGTGCCAACGGCCAGCTCTACATGCGCCAGGGCCCCTTCCTCGACGACGACGGCAGCTTCAAGTTCGGACCGGATCAGCCATAGGGACTTTGACCAGACCGAATTGTCGAAGTAGCGAACTTGCGGCAAGCACGACCTGCTCCTTCTCCCCGCATGCGGGGAGAAGGGTGGGATGAGGGGGCGCCTCCACGCGGCGGAGCGCCGATGGTGATAATCGGCGGCGATGAAACAATCCCGATAAGCTCAGGCTCGCCGAGGCGCCCCCTCACCCGATCCGGCTTCGCTGCGCTTCGCCGGATCGACCTCTCCCCGCGAGCGGGGAGAGGTTAGCCTGAGACGCTTGCCACCTATGGACGACAGAAGCTATCTCTGCGCGAGCACGTCGAACGCCGCGGCGAGTTCGCGGGCGCCGGGTTTGCTGGAGTTGGAGTCCATGCGCTCGTCGGTGACGGCGAGCAGTTTGGCGACGGTGTTGTGACGGATCGCCACCGGATTGCGTTCATAACCGGAGCGCTGGAAGAAGTTCGCGGTCGGCACGACCGCGCGCATATCGTCCGGCATCGTCACCATGTCGAGGCCGGTGCCGTCGCCGGTGAGATTCATCATCTCCAGTTCGGCGGCGGTGAGCGGCTCGCGGTAGCCCTTCTGCTGCGCGAACAGCACCGAGGTCAGCAGCTTGTGGGTCTGCAGCAGCGGGCCGACGTCGATGTCGAGCACCATCGCATGCAGCGCCCAGCCTTCGCGGGTGTCGGCGAGCTTCTGATGCGCCGACCAAGTGTCGGGCACCGACTTGGCGAACGCCACCATCTTCCTGACGACGCCGATCTTGCGTTCGAGCGCCATGCGCTGCGCACCGCTCGAGCGCGCCGCGCGCTCGGACAGAACTTTCAGGATATGATGGCCCTGCTCGGCCATGAGTTCGACGCTGTTGGTGGTGAGCAGCTGATTGTAGCCGATCGCGGTCGAAATCGCGCGCGAGCCAGGGCGTGACTTGCTCAGCCCCGACTGCATGTCGTGATCGCCGTTGCCGCCGGTCTCGAACGAATAGACGCGCACCGCCTGGTCGCGGGTCAGCCCCAGCGCGCTCGCGGTGCGCGCATAGGCGCGCTTGAAGTCCCCTTCGGTCGCGGGCCGCTGCGGCAGGTACTGATAGTAATCCTGTGCCGCCCGGAGGAAATCGGCGACGACCGGAATCGGCTTGCGCTCGCGCGGCCGCCGCGCCTCCGGCTCCGGATCGACCGGCCGCTTCGGCCCGTCATAGACCGGTGGCTGCTGCAAGACGTAGTCGTCGAGCGTGACGCGGACGCCATCGCGACGCTTGGCGTTGCGGGTGCGGCGCTTCTCGGCGATGGCGTCCCAATAGGCGCCGGCATCCTGTTCGTACTCGGCGCGGGCCGCCTGATACTGCTGCAGCCGGTAGCGATACTCCGCGATCGCCTGTGGCGACGCGGCCTGCGCCATGGCGTTTGCGACGCGCGGCGGCAGCGCCGGCTCGGCGGCAGCGATCGGCGTCAAAGCGAGCAGCGCCAGCGGCACCAGCCGGGCGATTTGGGTCAGGGCGATCGTCATGGGTGCAATCTGGCCCCAGATGGTGAACGAATTGTTGCCAGATAACGCGACATTTTCGCGGCCGCAGAGCGGCGGCGGCTATTTCCAGGCAAACACTGGCTGTTCGAGATCGGCCACGCGGGTGACACGACCGGCCAGCACTTCGCCGAACTGATAGATCATCGCCGCCGTTGGGGCGTGGATGTAGTCGCCGTCGTGGCGGAACCGGATGACGCGGCGGTCGCTCTCCGGGATCGATGTAAAGCTGAACGCATCCTCGGCAGTGACGGAAGTGAGCGGGATGCGATGCACCGAAGCGACTTCGGCCGGGTTCGGCGCCAGCTGCGCGCTGGAAGCCGCCCACGCCACCACCGGCGTGATCAGATAGCCGGAGCGGGTCGGGTAATCGTCCAGGATGCCGATCACATCGTCCGTGCCGAGCTGCAGGCCGAGCTCTTCGTGCAGTTCGCGCAGTGCGGTATCAACCGCGGTCTCGCCGGCGTCGCAGCGGCCGCCCGGTAGCGCCCACTGGTTGGAATGCGCCCGCAGCGTCGCGGCGCGGAAGGTGAGCAGCAGCGCGGCCTTGCCACCGTCATCAGCGACGAGTGCCAGCGCCACCGCGGCGCGCTTCAGCCCAGCCGGAGTCACGCCGTCGTCGTGGCGCGGGAAGGCGCGGCAGCGTTCGGCGATGACGGTGCGGGTGTGATGGTCGTGCGCGTGGAGCATCGTTCTTGACTACACGAGCCACGTGGCCGACGTAACCCGCCTCGCCACCCCGACACCGCTCCAGGACATTTCATGACTGACACCACCGCCCGCACCATGAAGGCCGACGGCTGGAGCGTGGTTCACGACGACGGCTTCATCGATCTGGTCGGGCCGCTGTGGACGCGCACCGTCGACGGCGTCGCCGAGTTCGGCATCCTCACCGCGCCAAGCATCGCAAACGGCGGCGGCCTGGTGCAGGGCGGGCTGATGATGA
>NZ_BADD01000248.1 GCF_000333455.1 Rhodopseudomonas sp. B29 | reverse complement strand
TTGCGGGAATCATAGCCCATGCCGGCATCGCCGAGGCCGGGCTCGATGCCGGGATCGGTTGGCGCACGCAGGGGGCGAAGCGGCGGAGGCGGCGGGTTGCCGTCGTCGGGTGCCTGCGCAATGCCGCTCCGCAGCGACAGCGCCGAGGTACCCAGGCCCGGGGTCGGGCGCAGCGGCAAGTCCTGCTGGGCGACGAAGTTGCCGCGGGAAGGATTGAACAGATCGCGTGTCAGAGTTTGGGCGTGCGCCGATCCAGGGCCGACGATGGTGAATCCCAGGCATGCGGCAGCCGCGCGCAAAGCCATTGCACGGCGGTGGCGGCCGATGACTGGCGCCGAGGGCACGATCTAAAACCTCGTAAATACAAAAACTTACGATCCAGAGATCAGGCCCGCAGGCGCTGATCATCGTTAATGGAGTTAAAACAATTATGGTTAAGGACCCGTTGAGAAATGCCCCACCGCCGGCCTGCCGCGTCGCGCCGGGCGGACGGGCGTGCTAGGAAGGGTCCCGGCCGCTTCGGCGGCTCATGCTTTCGGGACCCCGCATGGCACTGTCAAAAACCCGCACGAATGTCGCGATGACCGATCCCACCGCTGCGATCCCCTCGGCGCTCCGCACCCTCGAGGCTGAGGCTAGCGGCGTCACCGCCCTGGCGGCGGCGATCCGATCCGACCTCGGCGGCGCCTTCGCGGCTTCGATCGCCACCATTCTGGAGGCCAAGGGCCGGCTGATCATCACCGGCCTGGGCAAGTCCGGCCATATCGGCCGCAAGATCGCCGCGACCTTCGCCTCGACCGGCACCCCGGCGTTCTTCGTCCACGCCTCCGAAGCCAGCCATGGCGATCTCGGCATGATCACCGCCGACGACGTCATCCTGGCGCTGTCGTGGTCCGGCGAACAGCCCGAGATGAAGAACCTGATCAGCTACGCCAAGCGCTTCAAGATCGCGCTGATCGCCATGACGTCGAACGCCGGCTCGACGCTGGCGGCGGCCGCCGACATCGCCCTGACGCTGCCCAAGGCGCGCGAGGCCTGTCCGCACAATCTGGCACCGACCACATCGTCATTGATGATGTTGTCGCTGGGCGACGCGCTGGCAATCGCTCTGCTCGAGACCCGCGGCTTCACCTCGTCGGATTTCAGCGTGCTGCATCCCGGCGGCAAGCTCGGCGCGATGCTGAAATACGCCCGCGACCTGATGCACACCGGCGAGGCCGTGCCGCTAAAGCCGCTCGGCACACGGATGTCGGATGCGCTGGTGGAAATGTCCGCCAAGGGCTTCGGCTGCGTAGGCATCGTCGATGGCAACGGGCAGATCGCCGGCATCGTCACCGACGGTGACCTGCGGCGCCACATGCGGCCCGACCTGATGACCGCGACTGTCGACGAGGTGATGACCCGCAACCCCAAGACCATCAGCCCGAACCTGCTGGCCGGGCAGGCCTTGGAGTTGCTCAACTCGTCGAAAATCACCGCACTGCTGGTCACCGAGAGCAAGCGGCCGGTCGGCATCGTGCATCTGCACGATCTGCTGCGCGCCGGCGTAGCTTAGCCGGCGCGCCATTACTTAAGGATTCGCAGCTCAGCGCTTGCGTAGCGTCACCGAGACGCCGCGCAC
>NZ_BADD01000249.1 GCF_000333455.1 Rhodopseudomonas sp. B29 | reverse complement strand
ACCAGATCCCGTTGCTGATGACTGCTTCCGAGCGCGCCTTCAACATCATTCGCGCCGCGGCCGAACGGCTCGCGGCGTTGACCCCGCCCGGCGTCGCGCGGCCGCCGGCGCTGATGATGGCTCTTCACATCTGGTCGATGTCGCATGGAATCGCGGCGCTGTTCGGCCGCGGCGATGGCGCCCGGCGCAAGCTGCCGATGGAGCCCGAAGAGCTGCTGGAGGCCGGGGTGCTGATCTATCTGCGCGGGCTAGGCTTCTCGACGGAGACCGCGGCGGAGACGGAAAAGCCAGCAGAAGCAACGCGATCCGGCCCGTGGGGTCCGGCCCCGAAGTAGGCTTCGACGCGTCGCCGAAGTTCGGGCGTACGGCGCATGCCCCCTGCGACACCCTGCGGCGAAAAATCATCCGACCGTTTTCCGACCTCGCTTGACAAAACTCAGGAACGGCCCAAGTATGTAAATGTTATTTACATTCACAACGGCACAGCCGATGGAGAATCGAATGAACGCCGCTGACTACAATCGTTGGGGCCCGGCCGAGGCGCGCTACCAGCCCATGCTGCGGCCGTCCTTCCGCCCCGGCTGGATCATCCTCACCGTCCTCGGCTTCATCGTGTGGTGGCCGATCGGACTTGCGCTTCTCTTCTATTCACTCTGGAGCAGAAACATGGGTTGCTGGGATCGAGACCGCTTCGCGGGCAAGATGGAGCGGATGCAGTGGAAGATGGACCGCATGCGCTCGCGCATGGACGGTTTCGGCTTCGGCCCGCCGTCGAGCGGCAACCGCGCTTTCGACGAGTATCGCATGGAGACGCTGCGCCGGCTCGAAGACGAACAGCGCGAATTCAAGGACTTCCTCGACCGCCTGCGTCACGCCAAGGACAAGGAAGAGTTCGACCTGTTCATGCAGCAGCATCGCGGCAAGCCGCAGCAGCCGTCCTCGGACAATCCGGCGCAGGGCTGATAGCATCTAATTATCAGACTTCGTTGCGCTAGCAGCCGCCCGCCTGAGCCCCCAGGCGGGTGGCTTTGCGTTTATCGAAAGAAATCTCGCGCGAATGTCACACCGCGTGGCGCAGCCTCGTCCTATGCTCATCCAACCGATGGAGAGGACGATGAAACCCCGTCTCAACCCCGCCGCCGCGGCGCCCGACATGTACAAGGCCATGGTGGCGCTCGAAGCCGCGATCCGGCATTCCGGCCTCGAACCGAGCCTGATCGAACTGGTCAAGATGCGAGCCTCGCAGATCAATGGCTGCGCCTTCTGCCTCGACATGCACAGCAAGGATGCCCGTGCCCACGGCGAGACCGAGCAGCGGCTGTATCTCCTGAATGCGTGGCGCGAGTCGCCGGCGTATAGCGAGCGCGAGCGCGCCGCCTTGGCCTGGACCGAGGCGCTGACACTGGTGGCGCAGACCAACGCACCGGATGCCGACTACGCGCTGCTCAGCGCACAGTTCGACGAGGCCGAGCAGGTCAAGCTGACGGTGCTGATCGGCGCCATCAACACCTGGAATCGCATTGCGATCGGCTTCCGCATGGTGCACCCGGTCGACGCCGCCATTCATGCCAAGGCCTCCTGACCAGACGCAACCGATGACCGACGCAGCGGCGAGTTTCGCGCCGCTGCGTCCGCGTTTGTTGCGCGTCGCCTATCGGATGCTCGGCTCGGTCAGCGATGCCGAGGACGTCGTGCAGGACGCCTATTTGCGTTGGCATCGCACCGACCGCGCCGAGGTTCTCGACCCGGCGGGCTACCTGGTTCGGACCGTGACGCGGCTTTGCCTCGATCAGTTGAAGTCAGCTCGTCGTCGGCGTGAGACCTATATCGGTCCGTGGCTGCCCGAGCCGATCGTCGCGGCTAAACCGACGAGGACAGCGCCGACGATATCACGCTGACACTGATGATCGCGCTGGAGCGATTATCACCGCTGGAGCGGGCGGCGTTCCTGCTTCACGACGTATTCGGTATCGGCTTCGACGAGATCGCCGGCACGCTCGACCGTGATGCCGCAGCGTGTCGCCAACTCGCGACGCGGGCCCGCGCGCATCTGCGCGCCGAGCGGCCGCGGTTTCCGATCTCGGCGGAGCAGGGGGAGGCCATCGCCGGCGCGTTCTACAGGCGTCGCGGAGCGGTGATGTAGCTGCGCTGATGGCCCTGCTAGCGGACGGCGTGACGTTCGTCAGCGATGGAGGCGGTAAGCGGCCGGCTGCGATCATTCCGGTGCGTGGCGCCGACAAGGTGCTGCGGCTTTTCGCCGGCATTGCCCGCAAGGTCAGGTCGGGCAGTTCGACACTGGTGGCCGTGCAGCCGATCGACGGCCTGCCGGGCTTCGTGACACGCGAGCCCGACGGGTTGCTCCAGACCACAGCGCTGGACATCGACAACGGCCGCATAGTTGCAATCTATGTTGTTCGCAACCCCGACAAGCTGCGCCACCTCTCTCCGCCCCTCCCGTCGCGCCATTAGAGGCCGCGCCAGCGCGATCACGGGCATTTTCACCCCCTTGATAACCCCTTGTTAACCCTGCGCGGGGTTTGGTGAGCAGGGCAAAAAGCGTCGTCAGCCCTTGTTTTGACACGTTGGAAGGGGATTGAGAGCCCGGCTCGGACGGGGCCTTCCCGTGACAGATCAGGTTGGCAATGGCGGTTTGCCAGCTCGCGGCGCGTGGCCGTGGGAACCACAGGCCGGCCAAGCCCAGCCGGACCGACCACTTTCTTGAGAGGATGTTGCACGATGAACGGCGAAGCGCTCCCTTCGGTAGTCGCCGACGTGTCGCTGGTATCGCTGTTCTGGCACGCCCACTGGGTGGTCAAGACGATCATGCTCGGCTTGCTCGGCTGTTCGGTCTGGGTCTGGGCTATCGCGATCGACAAGCTGTTTCTCTACGCCCGAACCCGCCGCGCCATGGATCGCTTCGAGCAGGCGTTCTGGTCGGGTGAGTCGATCGATGAGTTGTATCGCACGCTGTCGGCCAAGCCGACGCACTCGATGGCGGCGTGCTTCGTCGCCGCGATGCGCGAGTGGAAGCGCTCGTTCGAGAGCCATTCCCGGTCCTTTGCCGGCCTGCAGATGCGTATCGAGAAAGTGATGAACGTCTCGATCGCCCGCGAAATTGAGCGGCTCGACCGGCGGCTGCTGGTACTGGCGACGGTCGGTTCGGCCGGCCCCTTCGTCGGCCTGTTCGGCACCGTCTGGGGCATCATGTCGAGCTTCCAGTCGATCGCCGCATCGAAGAACACGTCGCTGGCGGTGGTGGCGCCCGGTATCGCCGAAGCGCTGTTCGCCACCGCTATCGGTCTGATCGCCGCAATTCCGGCGACAATTTTCTACAATAAGTTCACCTCGGAGGTGAACCGCCAGACTCAGCGGCTGGAAGGTTTCGCCGACGAGTTCTCGGCCATCCTGTCGCGCCAGATCGACGAGCGCACGTGAGATCTAACCGGACCGGCACAGTGAGCATCCGAACTTGGTGACGAACTCATGGCGATGAACATGGCCGCCGGTGGCGGCGGGGGTGGACGCCGCGGCAGAGGCCGCCGGCCGGTGATGGCAGAGATCAACGTCACCCCGATGGTCGACGTGATGCTGGTGCTGCTGATCATCTTCATGGTCGCGGCGCCGCTGCTCACCACCTCGATCGACATCGATCTGCCGACGGCGCGCGGCGGCGCCCAGATCCAGTCGAATTCGCCGCCGCTGACCCTGTCGGTCAAGCGCACCGGCGGCGGCTGCAATTCCAGCGTCGAGATGTATCTCGGCGATAGTCCGATCGCGGCGTCCGATCTGGACGCCAAGATCAAGGCCATCCGTGAGACCAGGTCGGATACCGACAATGTCGTGTATCTTCGTGGTGATAAAGACGTCTGCTATACGGACATGATGAAATTGCTCGGCCAGATCAAGGCCGCAGGCTTCAAGCCGAACATCGTCATCCTGCCGGACCAGGGCTCGTAATCCGGAGCTGACGAAGCCGCCGTGAGAATGGAGCGGGAATCCTGAAGGTGAAGATCGACAAGACCCTGGCTGCGTCGGTGGCGTTGCACGTCCTCGTGCTCGGCTGGGCCATGCTGTCTTTCACCTCCAAGGCGTTCGAACTCGAGCCGCAGGATTCTGTCGCGGTCGATACCATCTCGGAGGATCAGCTCGCCAAGGTGATGGCCGGCAACCGCAGCGGCAAGAAGGAGAATCCCAAGCCGCTGGCCGAGAAGGTCGCCGAGGCCAAGCCGGTCGAGGATCTGGTCGGCAAGATCGACGACAAGAAGCCGCCGGTAGTCACCGACACCTCGCCGCCGCCCCAGCCCAAGCCCGACAAGCCGGTCGAGAAGAAGCCCGATCCGCCGAAACCGGTGGTGAAAGAAGAGCCCAAAAAGGAAGAGCCGAAGAAGGCCGAGAAGAAGCCCGAGCCGAAGGACGAGACCAAGAAGGCCGAGAAGCCGCAGCCTGATCCCAAGGTCGATCCGATCGCCGAGGCTTTGAAGAAGGAAGAGAAGAAGCCGACGCCGCCCAAGCCGAAGGCCGAGGCGGCCGCCAAGCCGGCGCCCGAGAGGCCCAAGACCGAGCGGAATTTCCAGGAACTGATGAAGACCGCTCTGCTCGACAAGCGCGATCCGACGCGGCAGGCCGCAGCCGGCGACGTGCTGAATTCCAACGCCGCGCTGGGGCTGTCGAAGGGCAAGTCCGCCGACAATTCGGCGACCTGGGGCGCAATGTTCCAGTCGCAAGTCGAGCGTTGCTGGAAGAAGCCTTACGGCGGCATCGAAGCCCAGCGCGCCGAAGCTTCTTTCGTCATCCGCCTCAAGCGCGATGGTACGCTCGAAGGCATGCCGCAGCCGGAAGGCAATCCGCCGACACCGTATCTGCGCGTGTATCAGGAGAGCGCGCTGCGGGCGATCGTCGAATGCCAGCCCTACAATCTGCCGGCGCAGTTCTTCGAGGAGTGGAAATTCTTCGCCCCGGTGTTCACCGAACGACGAACTTGATGGCAAGTATCAACCCGGATTGCCGACGTGGCGCCGCGCGCGACACCCTGACCCGATGGAAATTTGAAAATGCCGCTACTGCTTGATCGACGCAAATTGATGCTCACCGCCGCAGGCGCCGCCGGCGCGGCCGCATTCGGACTACGCGAAGCCTTCGGCCAGGCGCGGGTGCAGATCACCGAAGGCAATTTCGCGCCGCTGCCAATCGCCATTCCGAACTTCGTGCCGGGCACGCCCGGCGATGCCGAAGTCAGCAACGGCGTCGCTCAGGTGATCACCAACAATCTCAAGCGCAGCGGCCTGTTCGCGCCGATCGACCAGGCGGCGTATCTCGAGAAGATCACCAACATCGACGTGCCGCCGCAGTTCAAGAGCTGGGCCAGCATAAACGCCCAGGCGCTGGTGACCGGCCGCATGACCCGGCAGCCGGACGGCCGGCTGAAGGCCGAATTCAGGCTGTGGGACGTCGCCACCGGACAGCAACTCGCCGGCCAGCAATACTTCACGTCGCCGGAATATTGGCGGCGCATCGCCCACATCATCTCCGACCAGATCTACGAGCGTCTGACCGGTGAAAAGGGGTACTTCGACAGCCGCGTGGTGTTCATCGACGAAAGCGGACCGGCCGAGCGCCGCGTCAAGCGGCTGGCGTTGATGGATCAGGACGGCGCCAACGTGCGCTATCTCACGCGCGGCGCCGATCTGGTGCTGACGCCGCGGTTCTCGCCGTCGACCCAGGAAATCACCTATATGGAATTCGGCCAGGGCGAGCCGCGTGTGTACTTGTACAACGTCGAGACCGGCCAGCGCGAGATCGTCGGCAACTTCCCCGGCATGTCGTTCGCGCCGCGGTTCTCGCCGGACGGTCAGCGCATCATCATGAGCCTGCAGCAGGGCGGCAACGCCAATCTGTTCGTGATGGATTTGCGCTCCAAAAGCACCACTCGGCTGACCGATACGCCGGCGATCGACACCTCGCCGTCCTACAAGCCGGACGGCAGCCAGATCTGTTTCGAGTCGGATCGTGGCGGCAAGCCGCAGATCTACGTGATGCCGGCATCCGGCGGCCAGGCGCAGCGCATTTCTTTCGGCGACGGCACCTATTCGACGCCGGTGTGGTCGCCGCGCGGCGACTACATCGCCTTCACCAAGCAGGGTGGTGGTCAGTTCGCGATCGGCATCATGAAGCCCGACGGCTCGGGCGAGCGCATCCTGACGTCCGGGTTCCACAACGAAGGCCCGACCTTCGCGCCCAACGGCCGCGTGGTGATGTTCTTCCGCGATCCCGGCGGAAATGCCGGCCCGTCGCTGTTCACGGTCGATATTTCGGGCCGTAACGAGCTGCGAGTCCCGACGCCGGGCTACGCATCCGACCCGGCGTGGTCGCCGCTATTGTCCTGAACGGCGAGTCTCCAGTTATCATTGTTGCCACTTTGAAGCGTGCGTGTAGCAGCCCAGCGTCGTATCTGCATTCGGGAACCAGAGCCACGACCAAGTTGACACTCAGTTGTCAGGTTCCGTGGACGTGCATCTGAGATTTCCTAAACTTTACGCTAACGATATTCGCTCAGGATTATTTCATCTGCTCAGAGTACGACAGTGCTCCGAAAGGACATGCGTGCCTGATGCTGCTTGCCCGTCGCCAACGCAACGCCGATCCTGAGATGTCTCCGGCGATCTACGCCGGTATGGTTGATTCGTTGTTCATGAACCCTGCGCCGATGATCTTCGGTGCGTTCGCGCCGGCGATTGCCGGATGCGTGATCGGGGTGATGACCGGCGATCTGCTCAATTGGATATGCGTTCCGCTGTTCGTCCTGGTCGGGTTCGCTCGCGCCCTCCAGATGCATCGTTATCGGCAACGCAATGCTCCGTTATCGCCGGAAGATGCCGACATTTGGGAGCAGCGCTATCGCATCGGCGGCTTAGCCCACGCCATTCTGCTCGGCGTTTGGTCGATGGTGGTGTTACTGAACACCAAAGACATGGGCGCGCATATGGTTTGCATCACCACGATCGTGGCGTACACCTCTGCGGGGGTCGGTCGCACCTTCGGTCGCCCGAAGATCTTTCAGATGCAGGTGCTGCTGAGCTGCGGTCCCTTGTGCCTGGCAATGATCGCGGTCGGTGGCGTGTACTACTGGACGTTGGCCTTCTTCAGCACGGTGTTCTTCGGGTCCATCCGACATCTGACGTCTAGCCTGCAGCGTATCTATCTCAATGCCTGGATCGGGCGTGAGCGCGAGGCCGCGCTCGCCCAGCAGTTCGACACTGCGCTGAACAATATGCCGCACGGTCTGTGCATGTTTCGCGCCGACGGCACGTTGGCGGTGATGAACCAGCGCTTCGCCGAGATGATGAAGCTGCGCGGCGATCAGGGCGCCGGCTCCCCGACGTCGGCGCAGATCGTATCTGCCTGCGTCACCAGCGGCGCCATCTCGGCGGCGAGCGGCCGATTGATCCTGGCCGATATCGATAATTCGCGGGCCGGCGAGATCGTCACGGTCGGCGACGAGGCTCTGCCGCATTCCATGTCGTGGACATTCCAGCC
>NZ_BADD01000250.1 GCF_000333455.1 Rhodopseudomonas sp. B29 | reverse complement strand
AATCCTCGTTGCGGCCCACTTTGCGCCAGGTCGTCGGGTCGTTCGGGTTGCGGGCCGACTTCTCGACGGTGTCGGCGGGCGCGAGCGAGACGTTGGCGAAGGCCATTTCGTCTTCGCCGGTGTCGGGATTGGCCTTGTGGGCCTCCATCGGCGGCAGCTCCTGCGGCTGCTCCGGCGGAATGATCTCGACCCGCATCAGCTGCGCGGTGACGGCCTCGCGCAGATGCGCGCTCATCTCCTGGAAGAGGTTGAAGGCCTCGGACTTGTACTCCTGCAGCGGATCGCGCTGGCCGTAGCCGCGCAGGCCGATGACGTTGCGCAGATGATCGAGCATCACCAGGTGCTCGCGCCACAGATGGTCGAGGGTCTGCAGCAGGATGGTCTTCTCGGCGTAGCGCAGAACGTCCGGGCCCCACTGCGCCACCTTGGCGGCCATGTGCTCGTCGAAGACCTTCTCGAGGCGCGAGATCAGCTCCTCGTCGGCGATGCCTTCTTCCTTGGCCCATTCGTCGACCGGAATGTCGAGGCCGACGACGCGCTGCAGCTCTTCCTTGAGACCGGCGACATCCCACTGCTCCGCGTAGGCGTGCTCGGGAACGTGCTTGGCGACCAAGTCCTCGATGAAGGTGTGGCGCATGTCGGTGACGGTTTCGACGACGCTGTCTTCCTGCATCAGCTCGACGCGCTGATCGAAGATCACCTTGCGCTGATCGTTCTGGACGTCGTCGAACTTGAGCAGATTCTTGCGGATGTCGAAGTTGCGCGCCTCGACCTTCTGCTGCGCCTTCTCCAGCGCCTTGTTGATCCACGGATGGATGATGGCTTCGCCTTCCTTGAGGCCGAGCCGGGTCAGCATGGTATCGAGCTTGCCCGAGCCGAAGATCCGCATCAGATCGTCTTCGAGCGACAGGAAGAACTTGGAGCGGCCGGGGTCGCCCTGACGGCCGGAACGGCCGCGCAGCTGATTGTCGATGCGCCGGCTTTCATGGCGCTCGGAGCCGATGATGTAGAGACCACCGGGACGCTTCGCGGTCTTGGCCGGCTTGCCGCCCTTGGCGGGCTCGATCTCGATCTCGTCCTCGGCCTTCAGCACGATCTCGCGGAAGCGTTCGATATCGGCCTTGATCTGCTCGATACGCTGGGCCTTCTCGGCCTCGTCGGTGATATCCGACGTCTCCTGCAGGATGCGCATCTCCAGCGAGCCGCCGAGTTTGATGTCGGTACCGCGGCCGGCCATGTTGGTGGCGATGGTGATGGCGCCCGGCACGCCGGCTTCGGCGACGATATAGGCTTCCTGCTCGTGGAAGCGGGCGTTCAGCACCGCGAACAGCTTGGCCGGCTTACCGACGCGGGCGGCGGCGTAGAGCTTCTCCATGCCCTTCGGATCGGTGAAGTCGATCTGCTTGTAGCCGGCCTTCTTCAGAACCTCGGCCAGCACTTCGGACTTCTCGATCGAGGCGGTGCCGACCAGCACCGGCTGCATGCGCTTGTTGGCGCGCTCGACCTCGGCCAGGATCGCCGCGTACTTCTCCTGCTGAGTGCGATAGACCTCGTCGTCCTCGTCGATACGCGACACCGGCAGGTTGGTGGGGATCTCGACGACTTCGAGCTTGTAGATGTCGAAGAACTCGTCCGCTTCGGTCGCCGCCGTACCGGTCATGCCGGCGAGCTTGGAATACATGCGGAAGTAGTTCTGGAAGGTGATCGACGCCAGCGTCTGGTTCTCGGGCTGAACGGTGACGTGTTCCTTGGCTTCGAGCGCCTGATGCAGGCCCTCCGAATAGCGCCGGCCCGGCATCATGCGGCCGGTGAACTCGTCGATGATCACCACCTCGTCGTTACGGACGATGTAGTCCTTGTCGCGCTGGAACAGCGTATGGGCGCGCAGCGCCTGGTTGACGTGATGCACCACCGAGACGTTCTCGACGTCGTACAGCGACTCGCCGCGGAGCTGGCCGGCGTCGCCGAGCAGCCGCTCGATCTTCTCCATGCCGGCTTCGGTCAGCGTCACGCTGCGCTGCTTCTCGTCGACTTCGTAGTCGGACTTGTCGAGCCGCGGGATGAAGGTGTCGATGGTGTTGTAGAAATCCGAGCGGTCGTCGAGCGGCCCGGAGATGATCAGCGGGGTGCGGGCTTCGTCGATCAGGATCGAGTCGACTTCGTCGACGATCGCGAAGTTATGGCCGCGCTGGACCATATCCTCCAGCCGGTACTTCATGTTGTCGCGCAGATAATCGAAGCCGTATTCGTTGTTGGTGCCGTAGGTGATGTCGCACGCATAGGCGGCCTGGCGCTGGGCGTCGTCGAGGCCGTGCACGATAACGCCGGTGGTCATGCCGAGGAACCCGTAAATCTGGCCCATCCAGCCGGAGTCGCGCTTGGCCAGGTAGTCGTTGACGGTGACGACATGCACGCCCTTGCCGGACAGCGCGTTCAGATACACCGCCAGGGTGGCGACGAGGGTCTTACCTTCGCCGGTCTTCATCTCGGCGATGTCGCCCTCGTGCAGCACCATGCCGCCGATCAGCTGCACGTCGAAATGGCGCTGGCCGAGCGTGCGCTTGGCGGCTTCGCGGACGGTGGCGAAGGCCGGCACCAGAAGGTCGTCGAGCGACTTGCCGGCGGCGATCTCGGCGCGAAATTCTGCGGTACGGGCTTTCAGCGCCTCATCGGACAGCGCCACCAGCTCCGGCTCCAGAGCATTGATGGCCGCAACTCGCGATTGGTAGCCCTTGACCCGGCGGTCGTTAGCGGAGCCGAAGAGTTTGCGGGCGAGCGCGCCGATCATTACGAGCGTCCTGTCGTTGCAATGTGGTGGGGCAGCCGTGATGCCGGCGCCGAGCCACTATCAACTCATCGTGACGCCCAGATGCCGTGCCCCGACATTTATCAGGATACAGGCGCTGCGCGAAAGGATTGGTATCCAGCGATCCCGGGACCGGCGACCCGGCCGCAGCCGCATCAAGCGGCGGCCCGACCAGGGCCCGCGGCCGCAGAGATATGGTTGAGGTAGTGGGTTGTCAACGCGCGAACCCTTCAGGGATTTCATCATTTTGACAGAGTTTTCACGTTGCCAAGGCACCGCGTTTGGGTGACTGTCCGCCGCCTGCGACACCCCGGCATTCCAGATTTCAAGGATTTTACATGACACCTGTGTCATTCATCACCACACGCGGCCTGCGCGGCCTCGTGCTCGGCACCGCGCTGGCCGGCAGCCTGGCGTTCGCTTTTGCGGCCGGCTCGGCCGTTCGCGCCGAGGACGCCGATCCGGTGCTCGCCAAGGTGAACGGCGCCGAGATCCACCAGAGCGATGTGGCGCGCGCCGAGGAAGAGCTCGGGCCGAGCCTGGCGCAGATGGACCCGGCAACCAAGAAGGAAAACGTGCTTTCCTTCCTGATCGACATGAAGATTGTCGCCAAGGCCGCCGAAGACAAGAAGATCCAGGATACGCCGGAGTTCAAGAAGCGCCTGGAATTCGCCCGTAACCGCCTGCTGATGGACGACCTCCTCGCCGCTCAGGGCAAGGCCGCCACCACCGACGAGGCGATGAAGAAGGTCTATGACGACGCCGCCAAGCAGATCTCCGGCGAGCAGGAAGTCCACGCCCGTCACATCCTGGTCGAGACCGAGGACGAGGCCAAGGCGATCGAGGCCGAGCTGAAGAAGGGCGCGGACTTCGCCACGCTGGCGAAGAGCAAGTCCAAGGACCCGGGCGCCTCCGACGGCGGCGATCTCGGCTTCTTCACCAAGGACCAGATGGTGCCGGAATTCTCGGCCGTCGCCTTCAAGCTCGAGCCCGGCCAGATCTCCGATCCGGTCAAGACCCAGTTCGGCTGGCACATCATCAAGGTCGAAGAGAAGCGCAACCGCAAGCCGCCGAGCTTCGATCAGGTCAAGCCGCAGATCGAGCAGTACGTCACCCGCAAGGCGCAGTCCGACTACGTCAATCAGCTGCGCCAGAGCGCCAAGATCGAGCGCATGGACCAGCCGGCCGCCAAGCCCGACGATGCGGCCAAGCCTGCGGACGCTGCGAAGCCCGACGCAGCCAAGCCGGATGCGGCGAAGACTCCGGCGGCCAAGAAGTAAGCGTCTTTTACGACTAAGCAGATGCAAACGGCCGGGCCTGTCCCGGCCGTTTTTATTTTGCTGCGCCCTGGCTAGGCGGTCGCCACAAGTACAGCCTCATGGTGAGGAGCCCAGCGTAGCTCGAAGAGCGTAGCTGGGCGTCTCGAACCATGGCCGCAGGCACCCGTGGCCTCATCCTCCGAGACGCTTCGGCATCGCCCTGTCGGGCGACGCCGAATCTCCTCAGGATGAGGTTTCAGTGCACTTGGCGGAGCAGCTCGCCGGCAGTTCGCGAACTACACAGTCTTCTCCGGCCACCTGCACAGATCGTTGATCAGGCAGACTTCGCAGCGCGGCTTGCGGGCCAAGCAGGTGTAGCGGCCGTGCAGGATCAGCCAGTGATGCGCGTGCTGCATGAATTCGGCCGGGATCACGCGTTCGAGCTCGAGCTCTACAGCGAGCGGAGTATCGCCGGGCGCCAGCCCGGTACGATTGCCGACCCGGAACACATGCGTATCGACCGCCATGGTCGGCTGCCCGAACGCCATGTTGAGCACCACGTTGGCGGTCTTGCGGCCGCGCCCCGGCAGCGTCTCGAGCGCTTCGCGTGTGTTCGGCACCTCCCCACCAAAGTCGGTGATGAGCTTTTGCGATAGCGCAATCACGTTCTTGGCCTTGGTGCGAAACAAGCCGATGGTCTTGATGTAGTCGCGTAGTTCGTCTTCGCCGAGCGCCAACATCTTCTGCGGCGTGTCGGCGACGGCGAACAAACTACGCGTGGCCTTGTTGACCCCGGCGTCGGTCGCCTGCGCCGACAACACCACGGCGACCAGCAGTGTGAACGGATTGAGATGTTCGAGTTCGCCCTTCGGCTCCGGGTTGGCTTTGGCGAAACGGGTGAAGGCTTCGCGGACCTCGGCCGCGCTCCAGCGGCGCACGGCCCGGGTCGCCGTGCCGGCAACGGATTTGGACGGCTTGCGGCTCGCCACGGCTTTGGCGCGGGCTTTCGGCGCAGCCTTTTTGGGTGCACGCAGCGACTTGGGCTTCGGTGCCGCAACGGCTTTGGACGGCTTGGCCGCCTTTTTGGTCGTCGAACGGGGGGCTGGGCCGGCTACGCGGCGGGTGATATTCGGCATGGCTTGGGTGTGATGGTCCGCAAATGACTCGTCAGGCAGACACCGATCTTGGTCCGGATTCGCCGCAGCCGAAACTGTTTTCGGCCTGCCTGCGGCCGCATCGCGCCTTGAGTCACAAGGCTTTTCTGGTGCTGATGGCGATGGTCGGCACGATCAGCTTCGCCGCGGGGCTGATGTTCTGGATGCTCGGCGCCTGGCCGGTGTTCGGCTTCTTCGGCCTCGACGTGCTGGCGCTCTATATCGCCTTCCGGGTGAGCTTCGCCCGCGGCCGCGCCACTGAAGAAATCCTGATGACTCCCAGCGAGTTACGCGTCCGCCGGACGTCTCACCGTGGCCACGTGATGGAGTGGGTGTCGAACCCGCTATGGGTGCGGCTGGAGAAAATCGTCCACGCCGAATTCGGCATCGAGCGACTGTATCTGGTCTCCTCGGGCCGCCGGGTGAGCATCGCGAGCTTCCTTGGCGCCGACGAAAAGGCGAGCTTCGCCAAGGCCTTGACCAGCGCACTCGAAACCGCGCGACGCGGCGTCAGCTACTCGCGCTGAGCCGGCAAAACGGGTGGCGGCGGGGCGGACGTCGCGTATCATCGCCGCATGACCGATCTCGCGCTCGCCGACCATCGCCCCGTCCGTCCCAGCCCCCGCGACGCCGCGCTCGCCGATTACGATTGCGTGCGCCGGGCCATCGGCTTCATCTCGCAAAAATGGAAGGCCCAGCCGACCATCGACGCCATCGCCGATGCGGCCGGACTGACGGCCGACGAACTCCACCATCTGTTTCGCCGCTGGGCCGGGCTGACGCCGAAGGCCTTCATGCAGGCGCTGACGCTGGACCACGCCAAGACGCTGCTGCGCGATTCCGCCAGCGTGCTGGATGCGGCGCTCGACTCTGGACTATCGGGGCCGGGCCGGTTGCACGATCTGTTCGTCACCCACGAGGCGATGTCGCCGGGCGAATGGAAGAGCGGCGGCGCCGGCCTCGTCATGCGCTACGGCTTTCATCCCTCGCCGTTCGGCAGCGCCGTGGTCATCGCCACCGATCGCGGCCTCGCCGGTCTCGCCTTTGCCGATCCGGGCGAGGAGCAGGCAGCGTTCGTCGACCTGCAGCAGCGTTGGCCGCGCGCCACCTATGTCGAAGACCCCGCCGCAACTGCGCCGCTGGCGCGGCGCATCTTCGATCCGGCGCAGTGGCGCGCCGAGCAGCCGCTGCGCGTGGTGCTGATCGGCACCGATTTCGAAGTCCGGGTCTGGGAGACGCTGCTGAAAATCCCGCTCGGCAAGGCGGTGTGCTACTCGGACATCGCGGCGAAACTCGCCTCGCCCAAAGCCTCGCGCGCCGTCGGCGCCGCAGTCGGCAAGAACCCGATCTCGTTCGTGGTCCCCTGCCACCGCGCCCTCGGCAAAGGCGGCGCCCTCACCGGCTATCACTGGGGCCTGACCCGCAAGCAGGCAATGATCGGCTGGGAAGCGGGGCGGCTGGAGAGTTAGTTAGTCGCGAGCTAACAAGCGCCGCCGCTCATACGGGCCTCATCCTGAGGAGCGGCCTTTAGGCCGCGTCTCGAAGGATGAATTGCGTAGCACATGGTTCGAGACGCCCGGCTTCGCTACGCTACGCCGGGCTCCTCACCATGAGGGTTTCGTGTGGCGGCGCTTAGCGAGGCCGATCAAGCCAGATCCACCACCGACGCCACGGTCGAGTCCGCGTTGAGCCGGTACACCACCGGCGCGCCGGTGCCGAGTTCGCGCTTGAGGATCTGCTCGGGGGTGAGCTTCTCCAGCACCATGATCAGCGCGCGCAGCGAATTGCCATGCGCCGCCACGATGGTACGCTCGCCGCGCAGCACGCCGGGCAGGATCTCCTGCACGTAGTAGGGCAGCGTGCGAGCCAGCGTATCCTTCAGGCTCTCGCCGCCGGGCGGTGGCACGTCGTAGGAGCGGCGCCAGATCAGCACCTGCTCCTCGCCCCATTTCTTGCGGGCGTCGTCCTTGTTGAGGCCCGACAAGTCGCCGTAGTCGCGCTCGTTCAGCGCGAGGTTCTTGGTCGTCTTAAGCCCCGTCTGGCCGAGCTCAGCGAGCATCAGTTCGAGCGTGGTCTGCGCGCGGGTCAGCGCCGAGGTGTAGGCGACGTCGAACGACAGGCCTTCCGCCTTGAGCTTGGCGCCGGCGGCCTTGGCCTCGGCGATGCCCTTCTCGGTCAGGCCCGGGTCTTTCCAGCCGGTGAACAGGTTCTTGAGATTCCATTCGCTCTGGCCGTGACGCACCAGCACAAGAAGACGATCACTCATTGATACTTCCGCCTTGAATGAGAACTTGGAATTGAGATCGGACCTAGATGTCGGACAGCCCCAGCACGTCCATCATCGAATACAGGCCCGGCGACTTGCCGTGGGCCCAGCGCGCAGCTTTCAGCGCGCCGTGGGCGAAGATCATGCGGTCCTCGGCCTTGTGGCTGAGTTCGATGCGCTCATAGGGGCCGGCGAAGATCACGCTGTGATCGCCGGTGACGGTGCCGCCGCGCAGCGCCGCGAAGCCGATATCGCCGGTCCGCCGCGCGCCGGTGACGCCGTCGCGGCCGCGGGCCGAATGCTGATCGAGCTCGATGCCCCGCCCGGCCGCGGCCGCGTCACCCAGCAGCAGCGCGGTGCCGGACGGCGCGTCGATCTTGGCGCGGTGGTGCATCTCGACGATCTCGATGTCGAACGAGTCGTCGAGCGACTGCGCGACGCGCTTGGTGATCGCCGCCAGCAGATTGACGCCGAGGCTCATATTGCCGGACTTCACCACCACGGCCTGTTTGGTGACGCTGTGGATCACCGCGTTGTCGGAGGCCGTCAGGCCGGTGGTGCCGATGACATGCACGATGCCGCGCTGCGCCGCGATCGCCACGTTGGCGATGGTGGCGGCCGGCACGGTGAAATCGATGATGCCATCGGCCTTGGCCGACAGTGCCCACAGATCGGCGCAGAGCTTGACGCCGTTCTCCGGCAGACCGGCGAGCACGCCGGCATCCTTGCCGAGCAGCTCCGAGCCCGGCGCCTCGAGTGCGCCCGCCAGCACGACGCCTTTGGTGTCGCTGATGGCGCGCGTCAAAGCGCGGCCCATCCGGCCGCCGGCTCCGGCAACGATCAGACGCATATCGGACATCGGCTCACATCCTTGTTTCAAGGCGCGGTATAGCGGCGCGACAACAACGCGGCAACTCACCGAACGGCAGAGCCGTCGCGCAACCGCGGGTCAGCCCGGCTGCGGGCCGTCGTAGCCCTCGATGATGATCAAATCGCTCTCCGAAAAGGGGGCACGTGCCTTGATCAGCGCCTGGTATTCCGGAGAGTGAAAGCAGGCCAGCGCGGTGGCGTAGTCCTTGAATTCGATCACCACGTTGCGGCTGCGCGAGGTGCCTTCGGCGGTCTCGAAAGTTCCGGCGCGGACCAGGAACCGGGCGCCGTATTTGGCGAACACCGCACCGTTGTGAGCGACGTAGTCGCGCTTGTAGCCGTCGAGATCGTGTACGTCGACCCGCGCCACCCAGTAACCCTTCGGCATTCTCGAACTCCTTGTTAACTAAGCGCGAGCCTGTGCGATCTCGGCGACGATGGCATCGGCGGCTTGTTTTGGATCGGCCGCGCTGGTGATCGGGCGGCCGACGACCAGATAGCTGGCGCCCGCGGCGATCGCCTTGGCGGGCGTCATGATGCGCTTCTGATCGTCGCTGGCGGCGCCCGCCGGCCGGATGCCGGGGGTGACCAGCACCATATCGGGGCCGACGATGCCGCGCAGATGTGCGGCTTCCTCGGGCGAACACACCAGCCCGTCGACGCCGATCGCCAGCGCCTGGCGCGCCCGCGCTTCGACCAGATCGCGCACGCCGAGGCCATAGCCGGCGTCGCGCAGATCGGCATCGTCGTAGGACGTCAGCACCGTAACGGCGAGGATCTTGACGCCCGAGCTGCCGCGGGCCGCCACGGCGGCCTTCATGGTCTGCGGATAGGCATGCACGGTGAGAAACGTCGCGCCGAGATGGCCGAGGCTTTCGACGCCGCCCGACACGGTGTTGCCGATATCGTGCAGCTTGAGATCGATGAACACCTTCTTGCCGGCACCGACCAGCGCGCGCGCCAGCGGCAGGCCGCCCGCATAGGCCAGCTGATAGCCGATCTTGTAGAAGCCGACGCTGTCGCCGAGCCGGTCGACCATGGCTTCGGCGATCCGGAGATCGGGCAGGTCGAGCGCGACGATCAGCCGGTCGCGGTCACTGCTGTCGGCATCAGCCATTTGGTCTCATCTCATCTGCTGGGCGAATTCGATCAGTTGCCGCACCATGGCGCGCAGCGCGCTGCTGTCGGCCGCGTGTTTGAGGCGGTCGTTGTCGTCATAGGCTTCGTGCGCGAACGACAGCGCGAGTTGATTGGGGATCACCGGCGCGCGGCAGCTGGACAGGATCAGCCGCAGCGCGGCGAGGCAGCGCGAGCCGCCGAGCTTGCCCTCGGACGCCGCGGCGAGCGCAAATGCGCGCTCGCGAAACACCTGGCCCTGAGACTCACCCGGATCCTCGACGCGCGTCACCCAGTCGATCGCATTCTTGAGCAGCGGCGGCGGCGCCGAGTTGTATTCCGGGCTGACGATCAGCACGCCCTGATGCGCGCCGATCATCCGCTTGAGATTGATCGCGTGCATCGGCACGCCCGACTTGGCCTCGAAGTCGGCGTCGTAGATCGGCAGCGGATAGTCCGCGAGCGACAGCCGCGTCACCTCGACATCGGCGCGCACGAATTCATGCGCGGCCGCGGCGGCGAGACGCACATTGTGCGAGCCGGTGCGCAGCGAGCCAGGGATGATGAGGATCTTCACCGCCGCCATCGGCCGATATCCTTCAAGAACGCCAGTCGGGACGCGTCCTGTTTAGCGGCTGAGCCGCCAGAGCACATCGGAATTTTGCGGGATAGGTGCGGGAGAAGTGGCAGCGCTCAGCGCTTGCGATAGACCCAGACCCGGGCGGGCGGGATGTTCATCCAGATTCGCTCGGAGGCCTCGGTGTCGACGCCGGGGAGCGATTTGGGGATGGGCGGCGCGACCGAATAGGTGAACTGCACGAACGGCGCGCCAGGCTCGAGCAGGTTGAACGCATCGCGGACGAGTTTCATCCGCGTCAGCATCGGCTTGGTGACCAGCGGCAGGCCCGAAACGATGGCTGTCGCCGGCTCCGGCAACACCTTCCACATCGTGTCGCGCAGCCGATAGGCGTCGCCCTGCACCACCTTGGCCTGCGGATAGCGCTCGCGCAGCAATGCGCAAAAGCCGGGATCGAACTCGAGCAGCACCAGCCGTTTGGGGTCGACGCCATGATCGATCAGGGCGGAGGTGATGGCCCCGGTGCCGGGCCCGAGTTCAACGACCGGTCCGGTCGAGTCGACATCGACATATTGGGCCATGGTGCGGGCCAGAAACTTGCCCGACGGCATCACCGCACCCATGTGCAGCGGCTTCTCGATCCAAGACCGCAGGAAGCGGACCTCGTCGTCGAGACGTGCCGGCTTCTTCAACGCGCGGGCGGATGAGTGCATAGTCATCTTACTTCCCAACCGGGGAATAACGCGGCCCAGTGTCAAATTTTTTGTTACATCAACAACTATAGGCCCGATCCCAGGCGGTCAAGCCGACCGTTAGGGGGTACTCGCTCGTGCTCCGAAGAAGTCCTTCACTTTCGCGAAGAAACCCACCGCCTCGGGTTGGGGTTGCACCGGACGATAGTTTTTTCGAACTCGGCAAGCAACTCTTGCTGTTTCTTGGTCAAATTTTGCGGCGTCTCGACGGCGACCTGCACGTACATGTCGCCGACCTGCCGCGAACGCAGAACCGGCATGCCCTTGCCGGCGATGCGGAAGCGCCGGCCGGTCTGGGTACCGGACGGGACTTTGACCTTCGACTTGCCGCGATCGATCGTCGGCACTTCGAATTCGCCGCCGAGCGCCGCAGTCACCATCGAGATCGGCACGCGGCAGTGCAGGTCGGCGCCGTCGCGCTGGAAGATGGCGTGGCTGGCGACCGAGAGGAAAATGTAGAGATCGCCGGGCGGCCCGCCGCGCACGCCGGCCTCGCCTTCGCCGGCGAGGCGGATGCGGGTGCCGTCCTCGACGCCTTGCGGGATGTTGACCGACAGCGAGCGCTCCTTGGTGACGCGGCCGGAGCCGGTGCAGGACGGGCACGGATCTTCGATGGTCTGGCCGCGGCCCTGGCAGCTCGGGCAGGTGCGCTCCAGCGTGAAGAAGCCCTGAGCCTGGCGGACGCGGCCGGCGCCGCCGCAGGTCGAACAGGTCTTCGGCTTGGTGCCGGCCTTGGCGCCGCTGCCGGAGCAGGACTCACACGTCACCGAGACCGGAATTTCGATCTGCGCGGTCTTGCCCTTGAAGGCGTCCTCAAGGCTGATTTCCATGTTGTAGCGCAGGTCGGCGCCGCGCTCGCGACCGGTGCCGCGGCCGCGCTGCCCGGCCATGCCGAACAGGTCTTCGAAGATATCCGAGAACGAGGTGGCGAAACCGGCGCCGAAGCCCGGGCCACCACCGCCACCGAAGCCGCCCTGCTCGAACGCCGCATGGCCATAGCGGTCATAGGCGGCGCGCTTGTCGCCGTCCTTGAGCACCTCGTAGGCTTCGTTGATTTCCTTGAACCGCACCTCGGCAGTGTTGTCGCCCGGATTGCGATCCGGGTGCCACTTCATCGCCAGTTTGCGAAAGGCGCTCTTGAGCGTGGAGTCGTCGGCGCTGCGCTCGACTTCGAGGGTTTCGTAGTAGCAACGCTTGGTGGTGGACATCCGTCAAACCTGCCCGACTTCGATACGATGTTGGCGGACTTATTTCGGCGAAGTCATGCGGCTTTCATGCCGCGTCGTCCACCGTATCTGCCCGACAAAAACAACCCCCACCTGTTGGCCGCGTGATGCGATCGACAGATGGGGGCATGGTCTGCGTGCGGCGTACCTCGCGGATTACGCCGACTTCTTCTTGTCGTCGTCGACCTCGGTGAACTCGGCGTCGACGACGTCGTCCTGGGCGGCGTGCTTGGCCGCGTCGGACTCGGCCTGCTGCGTGTACATCGCTTCGCCGAGCTTCATCGAAGCCTGGGCCAGGGTGTTGGTCTTGGCCTTGATGGCCTCGGCGTCGTCACCCTTCAGCGCTTCGCGCAGATCGCTGAGCGCATCCTCGATGGCACGGCGCTCGGGCTCGGCGACCTTCGAACCGTGCTCGGCCAGCGCCTTCTCGGTGGAATGCACCAGCGCGTCGGCATGGTTCTTGGCGTCGACCGCCTCGCGGCGCTTCTTGTCCTCGGCAGCGTTGGCCTCGGCGTCCTTGACCATCTTGTCGATGTCTGAATCCGACAGACCACCCGAGGCCTGGATGCGGATCTGCTGCTCCTTGCCGGTCGCCTTGTCCTTGGCCGAGACGTTGACGATGCCGTTGGCGTCGATATCGAACGTCACCTCGATCTGAGGCATGCCGCGCGGCGCCGGCGGAATGCCCATCAGGTCGAACTGGCCCAAGATCTTATTATCGGCCGCCATCTCGCGCTCGCCCTGGAAGACCCGGATGGTGACCGCGTTCTGATTGTCTTCAGCGGTCGAGAACACCTGGCTCTTCTTGGTCGGGATCGTGGTGTTGCGATCGATGATGCGGGTGAACACGCCACCCAGCGTCTCGATACCCAGCGATAGCGGGGTGACGTCGAGCAGCAGCACGTCCTTGACGTCGCCCTGCAGCACGCCGGCCTGAATCGCCGCGCCGATCGCCACGACTTCGTCCGGGTTGACGCCCTTGTGCGGCTCCTTGCCGAACAGCTGCTTCACCACTTCCTGGACCTTCGGCATGCGGGTCATGCCGCCGACCAGCACCACTTCGCCGATCTCGCCGGCGGTGAGGCCGGCATCCTTCAGCGCCTTGCGGCACGGCTCGATCGTCCGCTGCACCAGATCGTCGACCAGCGCTTCGAACTTGGCGCGGGTCAGCTTCATGGTCAGATGCTTCGGACCGGACTGGTCCGCGGTGATGAACGGCAGGTTGATCTCGGTCTGGGTGGTCGACGACAGCTCGATCTTGGCCTTTTCGGCGGCTTCCTTCAGCCGCTGCAGCGCCAGCTTGTCGTTGCGCAGGTTGATGCCCTGCTCCTTCTGGAATTCGTCGGCCAGGTAGTTGACCAGACGCATGTCGAAGTCTTCACCGCCCAGGAAGGTGTCGCCGTTGGTCGACTTCACTTCGAACACGCCGTCGCCGATTTCCAGCACCGAGACGTCGAAGGTGCCGCCGCCGAGGTCGTACACCGCAATCGTGCCGCTCTTGGCCTTGTCGAGGCCATAGGCCAGCGCAGCCGCGGTCGGCTCGTTGATGATGCGCAGCACTTCGAGGCCGGCGATCTTGCCGGCGTCCTTGGTGGCCTGACGCTGGGCGTCGTTGAAGTAAGCCGGGACGGTGATGACCGCTTGGTCGACCTTCTGGCCGAGATGCGCCTCGGCGGTCTCTTTCATCTTCTGCAGGATGAAAGCGGAGACCTGCGAGGGCGAATAGGTTTTGCCGTCGGCCTCGACCCAGGCGTCGCCGTTGCCGGCCTTGACGATCTTGTAGGGAACGAGACCCTTGTCCTTCTCGACCATCGGATCGTCGTAGCGCCGTCCGATGAGACGCTTCACGGCGAAGAAGGTGCGCTCGGGATTGGTGACTGCCTGGCGCTTGGCCGGCTGGCCGACCAGCCGCTCACCCTCGTCGGTGATGGCGACGATCGACGGGGTCGTACGCATGCCCTCGGCGTTCTCGATCACTTTCGCCGATTTGCCATCCATTACGGCGACGCACGAATTCGTGGTGCCGAGGTCGATGCCGATGACCTTTCCCATGGTCCTTACATCCTTTCGTTGCGGCGAGTTGGATGGGCCCTGACGGCGCTCCAACCAAACCCCCAATATCAAATACTCGCGATTTTGCGGTGGTGAGGCTCATATAGGAGGGGGGGTCGGGGCCGCAAGGACCGGCTGCGGCAATGTTGGCGAAATCCTTGCGCGCCAACGCATCCTGGCCGCCGGCGGGGTGCGCCGCAGCGGGCTGCGATTGCGCTTGACGCGGCGATGCGGCTTGATCAGGTGGTCGCCGGCAAGTCTGGTCGCGGCGGATGCGAACCGCTGGCGGCGACCCAGCCGAATGCCCCTGGACGAGCGGCCGCCGATCATCGAACGGCCTCAATGCGGGACCACTAGACCAGCACATGAAACAGATAGCACGCCTGTTCGCCGCCACGCTTTTGGCGGCCTCGTTGCAGACCGCCATGGCCGGCCTCAGCTACGCCGCCGAGCCGATTTTTCCGCGGGCGATCCGCGTCGGCATGACGCCGATGCCGGGGCTCAGCGAGTCCAAGTCGTTCCTGGGCTTCGAATCTGCCGACCACGGCGTCAAAGTGTTGGTGGCCGAGTTGCCGGGCCCGGCCTACGAACAGGTCGATGCAGCCTTCAAGGCGGCGCCCGACGGATCGCTCGGCAAGATCAAGCCGGAGAGCATCGAGACCGCCGCCGGCAAGGGCTACTACACCGCCGAAGACGCCACCGACGGGCCCGACAAGGTCCGGCGCTATTCGCTGATCGTCCCAGGCGGCAAGGGCTTTTCCGGCTATGTGGCGGTGCAGGTCGCCGCCGTCGAGGCCAACACCTATTCGGACGACGCGGTCAAGAAAATGATGGCGAGCGTCGCGGTGCGCCAGCAGGTGCCGGTCGCCGAGCAGGTCGCCCAGATGCCGTTCACTGTCGGCGAGCTCGCCGATTTCAAGACGGTGCGGACGCTGGCGCCCGGCGCCGCGCTGCTGCTGGCCGATGGCGACGACGACAAGGGCGTCGAAGCCGCGCCCTTCATGGTGCTGGGCCTGATCGGCTCGGTGCCGGAGCAGACCGATGACCGCGCCCGTTTTGCGCAGCAATCGGCCGCCGCGATCCCCGGACTGCGCGACGCCAAGGTCACGGTGTCCGAGCCGATCCGCATCGATGGCTCGCCCGGCTTCGAGACCCGCATCGACGCCGTCAGCGGCAAGGACAATACGCCGGTGACGGTGGTGCAATGGCTTCGCTTCGGCGGCGCCAACGTGGCCATGCGGGTGATCGGCTCGTCGCCGAAAGACCAATGGGAAAGCGCATTTCCGCGTTTCCGCAAGGTGCGCGACGGTCTCAAGGGGCGCGGCTGATTACCGTGCTGAACCTGCCGTGCTGAGCGCGGCGGCAGCGACTGCGAACGCAATCAGCAGCGCGGCCTCTTTACGGCCCTTCGAGCCGTTGGTGTAGTCGCGCCCGGCCTGTATAGCCGGAGCCCGCATGACCGCCCCCGATTCCCGCAGCGAGACTGCGCTCGCGCCCACCGATGCCCGCGCGGTGCTGGTGGTAGTCGATGTGCAGAACGATTTTCTACCCGGCGGCAGCCTCGCCGTTCAGGACGGCCACGCCGTGGTGCCGGTGATCAACAGACTGGCCGGCCAATTCACCCATGTGGTGATCACGCAAGACTGGCACACGCCCGGCCACATCTCATTCGCCTCGAGCCACGCCGGCAAGCAGCCGTTCGAAACCACGACGCTCGCCTATGGGACGCAGGTTTTGTGGCCGGATCACTGCATCCAGGGCAGCGAGGGCGCCGCATTGGCGGCCGACCTCGCCATTCCGCACGCCCAGCTGATCATCCGCAAGGGCTTCCACCCGGGTGTCGACAGCTACTCGGCCTTCATGGAAGCCGACCGCACGACTTCGACCGGGCTGGCCGCCTACCTGAAGGCGCGGGGCCTCAGCAGGGTTTTCGTCACCGGGCTTGCGACCGATTTCTGCGTCGCCTGGACCGCGCTGGATGCGCGGCAGGCGGGCTTCGAGACATGGGTGATCGAGGATGCGTGCCGGGCGATCGATGCCGACGGCTCGCTGACCAAGGCCTGGTCGGACATGACCGCGGCCGGGGTCGGGCGCATCCGCGCCGCAGACCTCGGCTAAGCGCTCAGTTCGTCCCCGGAGTCGGCTCCGATGCGGCAGGCGCCGCCTTGGCGCCGCCCTTGGAGACGCCGACCAGCGCAGGACGCAGCACGCGGTCGCCGATGGTGAAGCCGGCCTGAACCACCTGCACCACGGTGCCGGCCGGTACCGACGCATCCGGCACCTCGTACATCGCCTGCTGGAAGTTCGGATCGAACTTCTGGCCCTGCGGGTCGAAGCGTTTGACGCCGTTCTTCTCCAGCGCATTGAGCAGCGACCGCTCGGTGAGTTCGACGCCTTCGATCAGCGCCTTGAGGCCCGCTTCGGCATTGGCGCGCGATTCGGCCGGCACCGCATCGAGCGCGCGCTGCAGATTGTCGGCGATATCCAGCACGTCGCGGGCGAACGCCGTGACCCCATAGGTGCGGGCATCGGCGACTTCCTTCTGGGTGCGCCGGCGAAGATTCTCCATCTCGGCCAGCGTGCGCAGCATCTTGTCGCGCGCCTCAGCGGCTTCCTTCACCAGGGCTTCGTTGGCACCCTCTTCGGGGTCGTCGGGCATGATGTACGGCTTGGAAACCACCGGCTCGCCCTGGGCGGTCTGGTCCGGAGTGTCCTTGTGTCCGTCGGAATCGGTCATCACGCTACCTTTTGAAAATCACAC
Source organism: Rhodopseudomonas sp. B29 (assembly GCF_000333455.1). Taxonomy (GTDB): domain Bacteria; phylum Pseudomonadota; class Alphaproteobacteria; order Rhizobiales; family Xanthobacteraceae; genus Rhodopseudomonas. The sequence goes on along the minus strand of NZ_BADD01000250.1, from coordinate 5,487 downwards.
GTCGATTTGCGGGGTTAGGGCGGGATATCGGGGTTTGCGCCGCGAAAATCAAGCGCAGCGGCCCCACATCCGCCGCCGCCCGGCATCAGCCGCCGAGCATCTGGCTCATGATCCGCGCTGTGTAGTCGACCATCGGGATCACCCGCGCATAGTTCAGCCTGGTCGGGCCGATGACGCCGAGCACGCCGACGATATGGCCGGCGCCGTCGCTATAGGGCGCGATGATGGTGGAAGAGCCCGACAGCGAGAACAGCTTGTTCTCCGAGCCGATGAAGATGCGCACGCCCTCGGCGCGTTCGGCGCGGCCGAGCAGATCGACCACGCCGCGCTTGGTTTCGAGATCGTCGAACAACAACCGCACACGCTCGAGATCTTCGAGCGCATGCAGATCTTCGAGCAGATTGGCGTGGCCGCGCACGATCAGTTGCCGCTCGTCGCCATTGCCGCCCGACCAACTGGCAACGCCGGCTGCGATCACCTTCTGGGTCAGCTGATCCAGCTCGGCCTTGTCCTGCGACAGCAGGTTTTCCAGCTCGACGCGAGCGTCGGCCAGCGTGCGCCCGCGGATCCGCGTATTCAGATAGTTGGAGGCTTCGGTCAGCGCCGAGGACGGGACGCCCGGTGGCAGCGGCAGCACGCGGTTTTCGACCTGGCCGTCTTCGGCCACCAGGATCACCAGCGCGCGCTCCGGTTCGAGCCGGACGAATTCGATGTGCTTGAGCCGGACGTTGGTCTTGGCGGTGAGCACCACCGCGGCGGCGCGCGTCAGCCCCGACAGCCGGGTCAACGCCTCGCCGAGCGCGGCCTCGACCGATTGCGCCCGGCCGACCGAAGAGAGCTGCGCCTGGATCGACTGACGCTCCGGTTCGGTGAGGTCGCCGACCTGCATCAGGGCGTCGACGAAGAAACGCAGCCCGAGCTCGGTCGGCAGCCGGCCCGCCGAGGTGTGCGGCGCATAGATCAGCCCGAGATGTTCGAGATCGGCCATGACGTTACGCACCGAGGCGGGCGACAGCGGCACCGAAATCAAGCGGGAGATGTTGCGCGAGCCGACCGGCTCGCCGGTCGCCAGATAGCTTTCGACGATCTGCCGGAAAATCTCCCGCGAGCGTTCGTTGAGCTGGGCCAGCCCGGCATTGGGGGCGATCAGGCCGATCGGGTCGTGGTGAGCCAAGATTCTCCTCCTGCAGCCTGCCTAATCTGTCGTCGCTCGGCTCTGGATACAAGCCAGTGGGGCGAAGCCGGTTGCCCTTGGGGCCACGCGCCCCTAAAAGCACGCGACTTTCGATTTCCCGACTTCGATGGAGGACTTCCCATGCGGCCGAGCCGCCGTGCGCCCGACGAATTGCGTCCCGTGACGCTGGAACGCGGCGTCGTGAAATATGCCGAAGGCTCCTGCCTGGTGAAGTTCGGCGACACTCACGTGCTGGTCACCGCAACGCTGGAAGACCGGCTGCCGCCGTGGCTGAAGGGCCAGGGCCGCGGCTGGGTGACGGCCGAATACGGCATGCTGCCGCGCGCCACGCTGGAACGCACCCGCCGCGAGGCTTCGGCCGGCAAGCAGAACGGCCGTACCGTCGAGATTCAGCGCCTGATCGGCCGCTCGCTGCGCGCCATCGTCGACCTGCAGGCGCTCGGCGAACGCCAGATCACGGTCGATTGCGACGTGCTGCAGGCCGATGGCGGCACCCGGACCGCCTCGATCACCGGCGCCTGGGTGGCGCTGGCCGACTGCCTGAACTGGATGAAGGCGCGTAACATGACCAAGGGTCAGGTGCTGCGCGACAACGTCGCGGCGATCTCCTGCGGCATCTACAACGGCACGCCGGTGCTCGATCTCGATTACGCCGAGGACTCCGAAGCCGAAACCGATGCCAACTTCGTCATGACCGGTGACGGCCGCATCATCGAAGTGCAGGGCACCGCCGAAAAGACCCCGTTCACCCAGGACGAGTTCCTCAACCTGATGGCGCTGGCCCAGAAGGGCGTGGCGCGGCTGGTCGATCTGCAGAAGATGGCGGTGGGGTGAGTCGTTCCTGCCACCCATTCGCGGTGCGTTCTGCGCTATCCTGAGGCCACCATGCACCGACGAATCACCGGCCAGCTCGTGATCGCGACCCACAATCCCGGCAAGCTCGCCGAGATGCGCGAGCTGCTGGCGCCCTACGGCATTCAGGCGGTGTCGGCTGGCGAACTGGGGCTCGGCGAGCCGGAGGAAACCGGCGACACGTTCCAGGCCAACGCCCGGATCAAGGCCGAAGCCGCCGCGCAGGCGGCGAAGCTGCCGGCCTTCGCCGACGACTCAGGGCTTGCTGTCGAGGCGCTGGATGGCGCGCCCGGCATCTATTCGGCGCGCTGGGCCGGCCCGAACAAGGATTTCGGCGCCGCCATGGCGCAGATCGAGCGGCTGCTGCAGGAGCGCGGCGCCACCACGCCGGCGCAGCGCAAGGCGCATTTCGTTTCGGCGCTGTGCGTCGCCTGGCCGGACGGTCATGTCGACGACGTCGAGGCGCGCGCCGACGGCACGCTGGTCTGGCCGCCGCGCGGCACCGCCGGCTTCGGCTACGATCCGATGTTTCTGCCCGACGGCTTCGATCGCACTTTCGGCGAAATGACCAGTATCGAGAAGCACGGCCTGCCGCCGCTCGGCCTAGGCCTGTCGCACCGCGCCAAGGCGTTCGTCAAACTGGCGGAGATCTGCCTTGCCGGCTAACTCCGATCAGGCCTTTGGCGTTTACGTACATTGGCCGTTCTGCCTGTCGAAGTGCCCGTATTGCGACTTCAACAGCCACGTCCGCCACGCCGCGATCGACGAGGAGCGTTTCGCCCGCGCCTTTGCGCGAGAGATCGCGACCACCGCCGAACGCACCGGCCCGCGCGAAGTCACGTCGATCTTCCTCGGCGGCGGCACGCCGTCGCTGATGCAGCCGCAGACGGTCGGCGCGGTGCTGGACGCGATCGGCAAGCACTGGCGCGTCGCGCCTGACGCGGAAGTAACCCTCGAGGCCAATCCGACCAGCGTCGAGGCCACGCGCTTCCGCGGTTATCGGGCCGCGGGCGTCAATCGCGTGTCGCTCGGCGTCCAGGCTCTCGATGACGCCTCTCTGAAATCGCTCGGACGCCTCCACACCGCGCAGGAGGCCATGGATGCCGTGGCGATCGCGCGCTCGGCGTTCGATCGCTACTCGTTCGACCTGATCTACGCGCGGCCCGACCAGACGCCGGCGATGTGGGAGGCCGAACTACGCGTCGCTATCGGCGAGGCGGCCGAGCATCTGTCTTTGTATCAGCTCACCATCGAGCCGGAGACGCCGTTCTACGCGATGCACCGCGCCGGCAAGCTGAAGACGCCGGACGAAAATCTCGCGCGCGCGCTGTACGATGTCACGCAGGCGACCTGCGCCGAGCTCGGCCTGCCGGCTTACGAGATTTCCAACCACGCCCGTCCCGGCGCGGAGTGCCGGCATAATCTCGTGTACTGGCGCGGCCAGGAATATGCCGGCGTCGGCCCCGGCGCGCATGGAAGGCTCGACATCGGCGGCGTGCGCCACGCGACAGCCACCGAGCGCCGGCCGGAGAGCTGGCTGATGCGCGTCGAAGCCTGCGGCCAGGGCGTCATCACCGACGACAACCTCAACAGCGAAGAGCGTGCCGACGAATTCCTGCTGATGGGGCTGCGGCTCGCCGAAGGCATCGACCCGCAGCGCTATCAGGCGCTGTCGGGCCGCTCGCTCGACCCGGCCCGCATCGCACTGCTCCTCGACGAAGGCGCCATCGCGGTCGGCGCCGATGGACGACTGCGCGTGACGCAGGCCGGCTTCCCGGTGCTCGACGCCGTAGTGGCCGATCTGGCGGCGTAGCCGGCTATCCACCGATCCACAAGGATTCGATCCCGCCGTCGCGGAGGCCGAAGCGATAGGTCAGTCGCGCCGGGCTGCCGGGAAAGTCGCCCTCCACCGCGGCGGTTACTACAGCCGTCTGACCGACCTGCTCGATCGTCAGCGGCTCCATCTGCATCTGGTACTTGTCGAGCGCCGCCCGCTTCCACGCAGCGATCGCTTCGCGGCCACGATAAATTTTGCCTTCATCATGAACCTGAGCGTCGACCGTGAAGGCGGCGGCGACGGCCTGCGGTTCACGGGAGTTGGAGCTGACGAAGTAAGCATCGATCGGGGCAGGAAGCGAAACGGTCATGGATCTTCTCTCGGGACTCGAATGGGCCGCGTGATTGCGACGCGAAAGAGCTGGCCCTAAGGTGCGCCCATGACAAGAACGGACCAGAAAGTCGGTGACTTACCTCGAAGTAATCCCGACCACACGCCGCTGACCGCGGCGGACGGAATCGCGGCCGCGCTTCGCCTGCTCGAAGGCCGTTGGAAAATCCTGATCCTGTTTCATCTGTTCGGCGGCCGCACGCTGCGCTTCTCCGAACTGGAACGATTGGTCGCCGGCGTTTCGCAGAAGATGCTGACTCAGCAATTGCGGCAGTTGGAGGCCGACGGCATCGTCGCTCGCACCGTGTACCCGGAAGTGCCGCCGAAAGTGGAGTACCGCTTGACCGCCTGGGGCCAGTCGCTCTGCCCGGCGCTCGACGCGCTGCTGGGCTGGATCGAGCACAAGCCCTGACCGGCCCCGAATATCCTCAGGCCCCGAAACTCTTCGGCGATCCCGCCACCGGCTGCGGGCCGCCGGCCGCCGCGCGCATCACGGCGAGGCCGCGTTCGTTGGTGCCGTCGGCGCGGAAGCGGAACAGGCCGTCGATGCCGGTGAAGCCGGACGGATTCGTCAGCACTTCGGCGGTGAAGCGCTGACCGGGCTGCGCGCGGGCCAGCGCGGCGATCAGCGCCACCGCGTCGTAAGCAAGCGTTGCGGTGCGCACCGGATCCTGGCCGTATTTGGCGCGGTAACGGCCCGAGAAGGCGCGGAAGCCCGACGGATCGGGCGCGGCGAACAAACCGCCCTGCAGCGCCGGGGTGGCGAACACCCGCGGATTGTCCCACAGCCCGGTGCCGAGTAATTGCACACGCTTCAGATCGGCGCCCGCTGCTGTGAGTGCATCGGCCACGCCGGCCAGAGCATCACCGTCGTCGGCGAGCAGCAGCGAATCCGCATTGGCCAGCCCTTGCGCAACGCTGCGGGCGGGGCCGGCGCGATCGGCGCCGTAGCGCTCGAACACGGCCACACGGCCGTTGAGCCGGCTGACCTGCTGCTTGAACGCGGCTTCGACCACGTTGCCATAGGCATTGTCCGGCACCATCGCGGCGTAAGAGCGCTTCCCGACGCTGGACGCGTAGCTGATGATCCGGTTGACGTCGGACTCGGGCAGGAAGCTCAGCAGAAACACCCCGCGGCCGGCGACGCTCGCATCGGTCGAGAACGCCACCACGGTGATGCCGCGCGCCCGGGCCACCTGGGCGGCGGCGGGCACGGAGGCGGCGAACAACGGTCCCAAGATGATCTCGGCGCCTTCGTCGATCGCCTGCTGTG
>NZ_BADD01000251.1 GCF_000333455.1 Rhodopseudomonas sp. B29 | reverse complement strand
GGTCTCAAGTTCATCCAGCTCGACGGCAATGTCGGTGTTCTCGCCAACGGCGCCGGGCTGACGATGACGACGATGGATGTGATCGATCACTTCGGCGGCCGGCCCGCGAACTTCCTCGAGATCGGCGGCGAGGCCTACACCAAGTCGGAGATCGCGCTCGATCTGGTGCTGTCCAATCCGGGCGTCAAAAGCCTGGTGGTCAATTTCTGCGGCGCCTTCGCCCGCACCGACGTGATGGCGGACGGAGTGGTCAAAGCCTGGGAAAAACTGCGGCCGAACGTGCCGGTGTTCTTCTCCATTCACGGCACCGGCGAGGACGAAGCCGTCAAGCTGGTGCGCGAGCGGCTCGGCTTCGAGCCTTACGATCTCATGGAAGACGCCGTCAAAGCGGCGGTCGAGGCGGCACAATGATTTATCGACGCGGTCAGAAGGTTCTCGTCCAGGGGCTCACCGGCAAGCAGGGCTCGTTCTGGGCGGCCAAGATGAGAGAGTGCGGCACCGACGTAGTCGGCGGCGTCAATCCCAAGCGCGCGGGTGATACGCACGACGGCCTGCCGATCTTCGGCTCGGCGGTCGAGGCCACCAAGCACACGCCGTGCGACGTCACGGTGATCTTCATTCCGCCGGCGATGGCAAAGGATGCGATCATCGACGCGATCGATGCCGGCATCGGCACCATCGTGACACTGACCGAGCATATTCCCGGTCACGACGTGCTGGAGATCTTCGCCCGCCTGCGCGGCTCGAAGTCGCGCATCATCGGCCCCAACACTGCCGGCATCGTCACGCCCGGCGAAGGCTTCGTCGGCATCATGCCGGGGCACAATCCCAACGTCTTCACCCCCGGCGAAGTCGGCGTGATCTCACGCAGCGGCAGCCTCGGCACGCTGATGTGCCTGAACCTGACGCGCGCCGGTCTCGGCCAATCGGCGTTCATCGGCATTGGCGGCGATCCGATCATCGGCACGACCACGCGCGATGCGCTGCAGGCGCTCGACCGCGATCCGCGGACCAAAGCGGTGGTGCTCGTCGGCGAGATCGGCGGCACCATGGAAGAGACCGCGGCCGAATACGCCGCCGGCATGAAAAAGCCGGTGGTGTCTTTCATCGCCGGCCGCTCGTCGCCGCCCGACAAGAAGATGGGCCATGCCGGTGCTATCGTCACCGGCGGCCGCGGCGGCTATGCGTCGAAACGGGCCGCGCTGGAGAAGGCCGGAGTCCGGGTCGCCGATACGCCGGACCAGATCAGCGGCTTCCTGCGCCAGACCGGCCGGATCGGCGCTCCGGCGCTGGGTCTGACCGGCTAAAACTGAATTTTTCCATCACGGCCGGGGCCGGGAGAAAAATGCTCTCCGGCCCCGCCGAACTTTGCACGACGCTTCCTTTGCGCTTTTGGCCCGTCTCCCGACATATTGGGGGACCGCTTGAGCGGCCGGAACGCTTCGGAGACGACCGTGCAGAACGCCCATTTCGACCCCTATGGCGAGCCCGTGGCTTACGCGGAACCCAAGGCCTCGGCGCCCGGTTCGCGTTTGATGCTGCGCGCCGGCACCGGCCTGTTCTGGTCGCTGGTCGTTGTCATCGTTGCGGCGCGCGCGGCCTACTTCAACCCAGACTTCGCCGCGACTTTCGGCCAGATGGCCAGCGCCATCAAATCGATCTTCGGCGTCTAACTCGACGCGGCCGGCTGATCGGCCTCGGCGCCGATCGGCAATTCCAGCTTCCCCTTCAACAGCTGATCGAACGCCACCGCCGCCGGCGCATCCAGCCGGTTCGGCAGCTTGAGCTGCCAAAGCTGCCGTTCGATGGCCAGCCCGCGCATCGTGATCGCGCTCAGGCGCCCCCGCGCCACCTGATCGTCGATCGCCGCCGCCGACACGATCGAGACTCCCAATCCCGCCGTCACCGCCTGCTTGATCGCCTCGGTGCTGCCGATCTCCAGCATGCGCCGCGCTTCGATGCCGTGCTCGGCCAGCGCCCGCAGCACGATTTCGCGCGACCCCGAGCCTTGTTCGCGCACGATCAGCGTCTCGTCTGCCAGCATTTTCGGATCGATCGGACTGGGCGACTCGGCGAAGCGATGCTGCGGCCCGGCGATCAATTGCATCACGTCGGTCCGCCACGGCTCGACGATCAGTTCCTCATCCGCCACCGGCCCTTCGACCAGCGCGAGGTCGATCTCGTGCGCCAGCATCAGGTCCGCCACCTCGCGGGTATTGGCGCTGATGACGTGCAGATCGACATTCGGGTGCTCGCGGTGAAACCGGCCGAGGTGATCGGACAGCATGTAGGACGCGATTGTGGTGCTGGCGCCGATGCGGAGAAAGCCGGCCTCCAGCGTGCACAGCGAACGCATTTCCTCCTCGGCCGCGCGCTCGGCCGCGAACAGCGTCTCGGCGTGGCGCATCAGCACCTGGCCCTCGCGGGTCGGCCGCACACCGCGCGGCACCCGATCGAGCAGCCGGCAGCCGATCTGTAGTTCGAGGTCCTGAACCCGCTTGGAAATCGCCGGCTGGCTGATGTGCAGAACGTCCGCCGCACGGGAAAAGCTGCCGGTCCGCACAACCGTCGCGAACATTCGCAGCAGATGCAGGTTCAACGACATAACTTCTCCCTATAGCGCCAAGCAGAAACGATATTTCTCCTCTGGCGGAGTTCTAGCGCATAATATTCTCCTCGCGTAGGAGATTGCATGACGACGGTGAACAATCAGGCCACCCAACCCTCCGGATGGCGTGCAGCAGTCGGCCGGGTGACCGGCCTGGTCCCGGGGATCGCCCTCAGCCTCGTCGTCGCCCTGATTTCGATGGGCGCGCAGTCGCTGGAAGAACACGTCTTCAGCCACCCCTATCTCGAAGCGCTGGTGATTGCGATCCTGCTCGGCATGGCGATCCGCACCGCATGGGCGCCGAGCGCATTGTGGCGAACCGGCATCGCCTTCAGCGCCAAGCAATTGCTCGAAGTCGCGGTGACGCTGCTCGGCGTCTCGATCAGTTTCGCGGCGATCGCCGCTTCCGGTCCGCTGCTGCTCGGCACCATCGTGGCGACCGTGGCGCTCATGATCGCCGTCAGCTACGGCATCAGCCGGATGCTGGGACTGCCGACGCGGCTGTCGATCCTGGTTGCCTGCGGCAATTCGGTATGCGGCAACTCGGCCATCGCTGCCGTCGCGCCGGTGATCGGCGCCAGCGGCGACGACATCGCGTCGTCGATCTCGTTCACGGCGATCCTCGGCGTCGTCATGGTGCTGGGACTGCCGCTGCTGATTCCGCTGCTGGCGCTGACGCAGAACCAATACGGCATTCTGGCCGGCCTCACCGTCTACGCGGTGCCGCAGGTGCTCGCCGCCACCGTGCCGGCAGGATTGCTCGCGACCCAGATCGGCACGCTGGTCAAGCTGATGCGCGTGTTGACGCTGGGACCGATCGTGGTGGCGTTCTCACTGTTCGGCCGCAAGCTGCGCGAGAACGCCGAGGGCGCGGTGAAGACTCACCGCTTCGGCCCGCTGCAGATCGTGCCGTGGTTCATCATCGGCTTCCTGCTGCTCGCGGCGCTGCGTTCGTTCGATCTGGTATCGCCGGTGCTGGTCGCGCCGATGCTGAAGGCGGCCTCGATCCTCACCATCATCTCGATGGCGGCGCTCGGCCTCGGCGTCGACGTCCGCGTCATCCGCAAGGTCGGCGGCCGCGTCACCGCTGCGGTGACGCTGTCGCTGCTACTGCTGCTGGTGATCAGCATCGCGATCTCGCACCAGTTTCCGTGAGCGCGGCGGCGAGCCGATCGAGCGCCGCCTGATCGGGCGGCAGGCCGAAGCGCAAGAGATCGTCCCGCCAATCGAAGCGGCGGCACCAGATGCGGCGGCGCGCCAGTGCTTCGTGCAGCGCGCGCGCGTCGACGTGACGGATTAGCCGATACAAAGACGTGCCGCCGACGACGGCGAGGCCCGCCTTCGCCAGCACCACATCGAGCGCAGCGGCTGATGCGGCGAGTTCGATGCGCGTCTGCGCTGCCCAAGTGAGATCGCCGAGAGCAGCCGCACCGACGGCGAGCGCTGGCCCCGAGCATGCCCATGGCCCCTGCGCTTCGGCAATCAGCCGCGCAATCGACGGCTGCGCCAAGGCGAAGCCGAGTCGCACACCGGCGAGGCCGTAGAATTTGCCGAACGAGCGCAAGATCACCACGGGCGCGTCGGTACAGAGTGCCACCGTGCTACGCGTCGGCTCGACATCGACAAACGCTTCGTCGATCACCAGCCAGCCACCGCGCGCGGCGAGTTGCCGGGCGATGCTCGCCAGAACCGCGTGGTCGATCCAGCGGCCATCGGGATTGTTGGGACTCACCACAAGGATGTGGCGCACGTCGTCAGGAAGCGCCGCTATCGACTTTTCCAGATCTTCGACAGCGAGATCGATCACCTCGCGTCCGGCCTTGCTCCACGCTTGGGCATGCTCCGCGTAGGTCGGCCCAACGACGCCAACCGCGCCGCTCGGTGCGAGACGCGGCAACCATTGGATCAGCGCCTGCGTGCCGGGCGCGGCGACGATGTCGACTCCGTCAGGAGTCTCATAAGCAATCCGCGCCGCGTGCAGCAACGCCTCCTCATCGCGGCGCGAAGGGAGTTGCTGCCACAGGAATGCGGGCAACGTCGCCTCGCCCAACTTGGCAATGGACCACGGCCGCGGATTGATGCCAGTAGACAGGTCGAGCCAATCCTCCGGCGCGCCGCCATGGCGCGCCATCGCCTCGGTGAGATCGCCGCCATGCTTCATCGCCAGTTCCCGATCGCCAGTCGCGGAGCCACTGCGTGCTGACGCTGGACCACATCTGGTTGGTGATGATGCTGGCGTTGGCCTGCGACGCGATGATCGGCGATCCCGACTGGTTGTGGTGCAAGCTGCCGCATCCGGTCGTGATCATCGGAGGGCTGATTGGCTGGCTCGACCGCAGCTTGAATCGGGAGAGTTGGGCGGCCGGCGCGCGCCGCGCCGCGGGAGTCATCGCCGTTATAGTATTGGTGATTTGTGGCGGCGTTGTCGGCCTGCTGTTGCAGCGTCTGCTGCAGCAGAGCTGGATCGGTCTTGTCGTTCTCGCGCTGATCGCATCGACGCTGATTGCGCAGCGCAGCCTGTATCAGCACGTCGCGCGCGTTCGCGATGGCTTCGCGACCGGTGGTCTCGCCGGCGCACGCCGCGAGGTGTCGATGATCGTCGGCCGCGATCCCGAACAGCTCGACGAGGCCGGCGTGGCACGCGCCGCGATCGAATCCTGCGCCGAGAATTTCTCCGACGGCGTGGTGGCGCCGGTGTTCTGGCTGGCGCTGGGCGGCCTGCCGGGCATCCTGATCTACAAGGCGGTCAACACCGCCGACTCGATGATCGGTCACCGCAACGCGCGCTATGAGTCGTTCGGCTGGGCCGCGGCGCGGCTCGACGATCTGCTCAACCTCGCGCCGGCGCGCCTGTCCGGCCTCTTGCTTGCGCTCAGCGCTCCGCTGTCGAGCGGCGCCATCGGCGACGCATGGCGCGTGATGCTTCGCGACGCCCGCAAACATCGCTCGCCGAACGCAGGCTGGCCGGAAAGCGCGATGGCCGGCGCGCTCGGCCTCGCCCTCGCGGGTCCACGTATTTACGGCGGCGCGATCGTGGACGATCCCTTCCTCAACGCCGAAGGGCGACGCGACGCGCGGCCCGATGATATTGGCCGTGCGCTGCGCGTGATGCTGGGCGGCTGCGTGCTGCAAGCGGGCCTCTACGCGCTCGTGCTGTGGGTAGTTTGAAGGCGGCACATCGGATCAGAACTCGACGCCCTTCTGCGCCTTCACGCCGGCCCGGAACGGATGCTTGACCAGCGTCATCTCGGTGACGAGGTCGGCGATCTCGATCAGCTCCGGCTTGGCATTGCGGCCGGTGACGACGACGTGTTTGTCGGCCGGCTTGGCATCGCGCAGAAACGTCACCACCTCGTCGATCGGCAAATAATCGTAGCGCAGGACGATGTTGAGCTCGTCGAGCAGCACCATGTGATGGCGCTCGTCGAGGATCAGTTCCCTGGCGCGCTCCCAGCCGGCACGCGCGGCGGCGATGTCGCGCTCGCGGTCCTGTGTCTCCCAGGTGAAACCCTCGCCCATGATATGCAGCGTTACCAGCTCCGGAAAACGCCGCAGCAGCCGCGCCTCACCGGTGTCCCAGCTCGGCGATTTGGTGAACTGCACCACCGCGACCGGCATGTCGTGGCCGATATGACGAAACACCATGCCGAGCGCCGCCGAGGTTTTGCCCTTGCCGGTGCCGGTGTGGACGATCAGAAGACCCTTCTCGCCGGTCTTGCCCTCCATCATCCGATCATGCGCCGCCTTGCGCTTCTTCGCCTTCTCGGCATGGCGGGCGTTGTCGGCTTCAGGCGATTGTTCGGTCATGCGGCGTCCTTCGGTGAGGCGAGGCATTCGGCGATGAGATCGGCGGCGCGGTTGGCGCGCGGTGTCCACAGCCGGCGGCGGATGGCTTCGGCAAATCGCGCCGCCATTTCGTGCAGCGCCGACGGATTGGCCTCGCGCATAAAATCGCGGACGCGGTCGTCTTCGAGATAGGCGGCGAACAGCTGATCGAAGTGACGATCGGCCACCGCATCGGTGGCGGCCGCGAAGCCGAACAGCAGATCGACCGTGGCGGCGATCTCGCTGGCGCCCTTGTAGCCGTGCCGCATCGCGCCATTGATCCATTTCGGATTAGCGGCGCGGCCGCGCACCACGCGGGAAATTTCGTGATCGAGCGAGCGGGCGATCGGCGCCTCGGGACGCGACGAATCCAGATGCGCGATCTTCGGTGCCTGTCCACTCAGGCTCTCGACCGCAGCGGCGAGACCGCCGATGAACTGATAGTAATCTTCGGAGTCGAGAATGTCGTGCTCGCGATTGTCCTGAGCCTGCGTGACGAGATCGACGCTCGCGAGCTGCGCCGCGAAGGCATCGCGTGCTTCGTCGCCCTCGACCCCGCCCCCATAAGCGAAGCCGCCCCAATCGAGATAGCTCTGCGCCAGATCGGCGCGCGTCGTCCAAACGCCTTCGTCGATCAGCGTCTGCAGCCCGGCGCCGTAACTGCCCGGCTTGGCGCCAAACACCCGCAGGCTGGCCTGCTTGTGCGCGTGCTCGCGCGGTACGCCGGCCTCCTGCAGCGTGCGGGCGCGGGCGCGCACGCTCGCGGCGATCGGATTGGCGTCGTCGGGCTCGTCGAGCTCGGCGACGGCGCGGATTGCACTGGTGAGGATATCGATCTGGGTCGGGAAGGCGTCGCGGAACAGGCCGGAGACCCGGAAGGTGACGTCGACGCGCGGCCGCTTCAGCTCACTCAGTGACGTAATCGCAAAACCGGTGACGCGGCCGGAGCCGTCTTCCCACACCGGCCGGGCTCCGATCAGCGCCAGGGCCTGCGCAACATCGTCGCCGCCGGTGCGCATATTGGCCGTGCCCCACGCCGACAGCGCAATCGAACGCGGCCACTCGCCCTGCTCCTGCCAATAGGCTTCGACCAGCCGTTCGGCCGAGAGCTGCCCGATCCGCCACGCCGACGGCGTCGGCACGGCGCGGACATCGACCGCGAAGAAATTGCGCCCGGTCGGCAACACGTCCGGCCGACCGCGCGTCGGTGCGCCGGACGGGCCGGGCCGGACGAAGCGGCCGTCGAGGCCGGCCAGCAGCGCGCGTAGTTCATGCTCGCCACAGGCGGCGATGGCGGGGCGGAGCTTGGCGTCGATCCAACCGAGCACGGCGCGCGTGCGGGTCCAACTCGGGTCGCACGTTAGTTCGCTGGCACGGCCTCTCCCCACGTCATGCCCGGCCTTGTGCCGGGCATCCACGTCTTGCTGCGTTGACAGGGAGGAAGGCGTGGATGGCCGGGACGAGCCCGGCCATGACGGTGGAGGGGAAGGCGCTTCGGAAGTGTGCGCAGCTACAAGTTGCAACGCCCAAGGCCTCGATGCGCTCCACCGTGTCGCCTGCTATCCGCCACGGTTTGCTACTCATCG
>NZ_BADD01000252.1 GCF_000333455.1 Rhodopseudomonas sp. B29 | reverse complement strand
CGATGAGCGATGACGTAGAGTCGCAGTTCCCCTGTCGCCCGAGAATGCATGTGCGGTCTGCGCTGGCGACTGATTAGTTGCTAGCCACCAGCCTGATTACGCTGCTGGCAGCGCCTTCAGGTTTTGACAGGCGCGTCGGCCGCGAAGCTCTGTTCGAGCGCGCGCGCCGCCTTCATCAGCGCCGGCACGAGTTCCACGGCGCGGGACAGCGGCAGGCGCGCGGTCGGCCCATGGACCGCGACGGTGGCGCAGAGGACGCCCTTGGCGTCCGTCACCGGGACCGCGGCCGCCGTCATGCCCTCGATGAATTCTTCGTTGTCGGTGGCGATGCGGCGCTCGCGGATGCTGTCGAGTTCGGCTTCGAGCGTCGCCAGATCGGTGATCGTCTGCGGCGTATGACGCGTCAGTGTCAGTGCCTGCAGCAGCGACTTACGAATCGAAGGCGGCGCCAGGCTGAGGAACAGCTTGCCGCTGGCGGTGCAATGCAGCGGCACGCGCGAGCCGACACTGAGCCGGATCTGCAGCGGCCAATCGGACTCGACGCGGTCGAGATAGATCAGCTCGGCGCCGCTGAGCACGGTGATGTTGCAGGTCTCGCCGATCTCGCGGACAAGGCCGGCCAGCACGGCGCGGCGCGGCGCCAGTTGAAACGAATGCCGCATCGAAGCGAGCGCCAGCGCGGTGAGGCGCGGCCCGATCTGATAGCGCTTGCCATCGACCGTACGCTGCGCGAAGCCGAGCTTTTCCAGCAACGTGAGAAAGCGATGCGTGGTCGCCTTGGGCAGTTCGATCGCCGCCATCAGCTCATTCAGCGTCGGCGGTTCGTCTGCGGCTGCGAGCAATTCGAGCAGCAGCAAAGCGCGCTCGGAAACGCCGGTCGTCGTCGGTCCGCTCATCAGAACACACGTCCTCAATCAGCCGAACTCATGCCAGCGCGCGGGCATGTTGACAAACACTTGCATCTCATCCACTCTTTGAGATGAAACGTCTCACTCAATGAGACAATAAAGACGAGACAGGGAGAGCGCCAGTGGGTGCTGCGGAATTCGACTACGTCGTTGTTGGCGCCGGCTCGGCCGGCTGCGTGCTGGCCAACCGCTTGAGTGCCGACGGACGGCATAGCGTCCTGCTGCTCGAAGCCGGCCCCAAGGACAACTACCTGTGGATTCACATCCCGATCGGTTACGGGAAGACGATGTTCCACAAGGCCTACAACTGGCGGTACTACACCGATCCAGAGGCCAACATGCACGGCCGCAAGATCTACTGGCCGCGCGGCCGCGGTCTCGGCGGCTCCAGCTCGATCAACGGCCTGATCTTCATCCGCGGTCAGCGCGAGGACTACAATCACTGGGCGCAGCTCGGCAATGCCGGGTGGGGCTGGGACAGCGTGCTGCCCTACTTCATCAAGTCAGAGCACAACAGCCGCGGCGCCAGCGCCACGCATGGCGGCGATGGCCCGTTGTGGTCCTCCGACATCCAGGAAAAGAACGAGCTGATGGAGGCCATCATCCGTGGCGCCGAAGAGCTCGGCGTGCCGCGGACGAACGACTTCAACGGTGGCAACCAGGAAGGCGTCGGTTACTTCCAGCTGTTCACGCATAACGGCTGGCGCATCAGCTCGGCGGTCGCCTATCTGAAGCCGGCGCGCGGCCGCAAGAATCTGCAGATCGAGACCGACGCGCATGCGACCGGCCTGATCATGGAAGGCAAGCGTGCCGCCGGCGTCCGCTTCCGGCAGAACGGCGCGATCCGCGAAGTCCGCGCCCGGCGCGAGGTGATCCTGTCGGCCGGCGCGCTGCAGAGCCCGCAGCTGCTGCAGCTCTCCGGCATCGGCCCCGCAGCGCTGCTGCGCCAGCACGGCATCGATGTCGTTCACGATCTGCCAGGCGTCGGACAGAACCTGCAGGATCATCTGCAATTCCGGCTGATGTATAAGGTCAGCAAGCCGATCACCACCAACGACGATCTGCGCACGCTGATGGGCCAGGCCAAGATCGGGCTCAAGTGGCTGACCAGGGCACCGCCCGCTCGGTGTCGGCATCAACAGCGGCGGCCTGTTCACCAAAATCCTGCCNGGGTCGCCAACTCCCGATATTCAATTCCACTTCTCGACGCTGTCGGCCGACATGGCCGGCGCCAAGCCGCACGACTGGTCGGGCTGCACGTTCTCGGTGTGTCAGCTGCGGCCGGAATCGCGCGGCACCGTCAACATCCGCTCGACCGATCCGATGGAGCCGCCATCGATGAAGCCGAACTATCTGTCGGCCGAGACCGACCGGATCTGTGCGGTGGAGTCGATCAAGTATGCGCGCCGGCTAGCCGCCACCGATGCGCTGCGGCCGTACCTCGCCAGCGAATACAGGCCGGGCCCGGACGTGCAGACCGATCACGACATCCTGGAGTTCGCGCGCGAATACGGCGCGACGATCTTCCATCCGTCCGGCACCTGCAAGATGGGCAGCGACGCAATGGCGGTGACCGATTCGAGCCTGCGCGTGCGCGGCATCGGCGGTCTGCGCGTCGTCGACTGCTCGATCATGCCCACCCTCGTGTCCGGCAACACCCATGCCCCGGCGGTGATGATCGCGGAAAAAGCCTCCGACATGATCCTGGCGGCAGCAACAGAGGAATCCAAAGCAGCCTAAGACGTCTCTACAAACCGAAAATAAATCATCATTAGGGAGAGGAACAATGAAGCAGGACGCTCTGCTCAAGCGTGTCGTGATCGCGTCGCTGATTGGCGCGACAGTCGAATGGTACGATTTCTTTCTGTACGGCGTCGTCGCCGGCATCGTGTTCAATCAGCTCTACTTCCCGTCCGGTGATCCCGTCGTCGGCACGCTCTTGGCCTACACCACCTTCGCGGTCGGCTTCGTCACCCGCCCGCTCGGCGGCGTGATCTTCGGCCATTTCGGTGACCGCATCGGCCGCAAGAGCATGCTGGTGCTGACGCTGATGATCATGGGCGTCTCGACCTTCCTGATCGGCCTGGTACCGACCTATGCGCAGATCGGCATCTGGGCGCCGATCGCCCTGCTGGCGCTGCGCGTGCTGCAAGGCATCGGCCTCGGCGGTGAATGGGGCGGCGCGGTGCTGATGACCTACGAATACGCACCGCCGGAGAAGCGCGGTCTCTACGCCAGCCTGCCGCAGATCGGTCTATCGATCGGCCTGTGCCTCGCCTCGGGCGTCGTCGCGCTGTTGTCGTTCACGCTGACCAACGAGCAGTTCCTCGCCTGGGGCTGGCGTCTCGCCTTCGTACTCAGCTTCGTGCTGGTGCTCATCGGCCTCTACATCCGGCTCAACATCATGGAGACGCCGGAGTTCGCCAAGCTGAAGGACACCCGCACCGAAGCCAAGATCCCGTTCGCCACCATGATCACCGACTATCCCCGCGAAGTGATGGCCGGCATGGGCGCGCGCTACATCGACGGCGTGTTCTTCAACATCTTCGGCGTCTACTCGATCGCCTACCTGACCTCGCAGCTCAAGATCCCGCGCACCGAAGCACTGCTCGGCGTCTGCACCGCGGCGTTGCTGATGTGCGCGTTCATCCCGCTGTTCGGACGGCTGTCCGACAAGCTCGGGCGTACCAACGTGTACTTCTGGGGTTCGCTGATCACCGGCCTGTCGGCGCTGCCGGCGTTCTGGATCTGGATGACCTTCCCGGGCAATCCGGTTTTGGTTTGGGCCGCGCTGATCATCCCGTTTGCGATCTTCTACGCGTCGATCTACGGGCCCGAAGCCGCTTTGTTCTGCGACCTGTTCCGGCCGCAGGTGCGCTACACCGGCATTTCGTTCGTGTACCAGTTCTCCGGCATCTTCGCGAGCGGACTGACCCCGATCATCGCAACCGCGCTGATGCAGGCCTACGGCCCGAACGGCGGCTGGGCCATCGCCTGCTACGCAGCCTTTGCCGGACTGGTGAGCGCCTTGTCGGCCTGGTGGATCGCCTCGCTGGCCCGCAAGCGCTCGCAGCAAGAGCAGTTCAGGCCCGCGGTGCGGACGGCTTGATCAGTTAGTTCGGCCCTCACCTCAACCTCGTCATGCCCGGGCTCGTCCCGGGCATCCACGAATACGGCGGTACATGCAGCAAGAACGTGGATGGCCGGGACAAGCCCGGCCATGACGGAAACAAAAGAGCGGCCCGAGTCACCTCGGGCCGCTTTCTTTTTAGCCAGTTACTATGCTCGCTTATCCCAAACTGAGCTGCGCCAATGCGCAGGACGCCACCCGCGCGCGGCGGGAGTCGGAGCGGCTGGTCAGGATGATCGGCACCTTGGCGCCGAGCACCAGGCCGGCGCATTCGCCGCGGCCCATGTAGATGAAGGACTTGTACAGCACGTTGCCGACGTCGAGGTTGGGCACCAGCAGCATGTCGGGATCGCCGGCGACCGGCGAGTCGATGCCCTTGTTGGCGGCCGACGCAGCCGAGATCGCGTTGTCGAACGCCAGCGGTCCGTCGATGATGGCGCCGGGAATCTGACCGCGGTCGGCCATCTTGGACAGCGCCGCCGCGTCCATGCTCGAGACGTGGCCGACACTGACGGTTTCAATCGCCGACAGCAGCGCAATCTTGGGCTCCGGCAGGCCGATGGCATGCGACAGCTCGATCGCGTTGTGCAGGATGTCGACCTTCTCCTGCAGCGTCGGCGCGATGTTGACCACCGCGTCGGTGACCATCAGCGGCTTGTGATAATTCGGCAGGTCGAACCAGAACACGTGGCTCATCCGCCGCCCGGTGCGCAGATCGGCTTCGCGCGTCAGCGCGGCGGCGAGCAGCTGATCGGAATGCTGCGAGCCCTTCATCAGCGCCTTGGCTTCGCCCGAACTGACCAATGCCACTGCGGCACGCGACGCTTTGACCGGATCGTCGGGCGCTTCGACCACCCGGACGCCGTCGAGGCTTACTTGCAATGCATCGGCGCAGGCCTGCATGCGACTGCGCGGGCCGACCAGAATTGGATCAATCACCCCGTCATCGCGCGCCGACAACGCCGCCGCGAGCGAATCGTTGGAGCACGGATAGGCCACCGACACGGTCAGCCGGCCCTTGGCGCGGGCTTTCGCGCGCAGCGCGTCGAGCTTCGGATAGGTCTGTTCCATCGGCTGCATCTTGCTCTCGTTGCTATTCGTTAAGGGTGGCGGCCAGAGTTTCGGCGGCTTCTTGCAGGACAGGGAGTTTGGTCAGGATCTCGGTCTGATTCAGCCGCGTCACCGGCGCCTGGATGGCGAGCGCCGCGACGCAGCTCTTGATGCGTCCCTTGGTCTGAAAGATCGGGACGGCGAGACACACCAGCCCCGCCATGAACTCCTCGCGATCGAGCGCGTAGCGGTCGCGGCGGATATCGGCGAGTTCGGCGAGCAGCACCTGCTGATCGACGACGGTGTTGTCGGTGAGGCGTTCGAGCCGCGATTGCTGCAGCACCAGATCGCGCTTGGCCGGCGGCATCAGCGCCATGAACAGCTTGCCGCTGGCCGAGCAATAGGCCGGCACGCGCGAGCCCTGCTGGAAGGTGATGCGAAGCGGCCACTGCGACTCGACGCGATCGAGATACGTCACTTCGGTGCCGTCGAGCACCGTGAGGTTACAGCTCTCGCCGACCTGCTCGACCACGCGTTGCAGAATTTCGTGGCGGATCGTGCTGCTGGGGCGGTTGTTCAAAATGGAAAAGGCGAGCCGCACCGCGCGCGGCGCCAGCTCGTAGCGACGCCCGTCGGGCGTTCGCTGCAACAGGCCCGCGGCTTCGAGCGCGCCGAGCCAGCGATGCATCGTCGGCTTGGGCACGTCAGCGCTCGCCGCAAGCTCCGCCAGGGTTGCGGGATGCTCAAGCGCCGCCATCGTTTCCAGCAATGCGAGGGGCTTCAACGTCCCCGTCAGTTCATTCATGGAGCCTGAATAGCATAAATTCCAAAAAATGGAACGTTAAAAATCAAAATTCGAAATTTTTGTTGAAACGAGGCTCTCGAAATGGCATTCGTTCGCAGGGAGACAGACGCCCGCACCGGCGCGCCACACATCAAAAGGATGCCCAACGATGAAAATGACGACTGAAGAAGCCTTCGTGAAAGTGTTGCAGATGCACGGCATCGACAACGCGTTCGGCATCATCGGCTCGGCCTTCATGCCGATTTCCGACTTGTTTCCGCAGGCCGGCATCAAGTTCTGGGACGTCGCGCACGAGAGCAACGGCGGGCTGATCGCCGACGGCTACACCCGCTCGACCGGCAAGATGTCGATGGCGATCGCGCAGAACGGCCCGGGCATCACCGGCTTCGTCACGCCGATCAAGACCGCCTACTGGAATCACACGCCGATGCTGCTGGTGACGCCGCAGGCCGCCAACAAGACCATCGGCCAGGGCGGCTTCCAGGAAGTCGAGCAGATGGCGCTGTTCCGCGACATGGTCTGCTATCAGGAAGAAGTCCGCGACGCGTCGCGCGTCGCCGAAGTGCTCAACCGCGTCATCATGCGCGCCAAGCGGCTGTCGGCCCCGGCGCAGATCAACATTCCGCGCGATTTCTGGACCCAGGTGGTCGATATCAATCTGCCGGCGATCGTCGATTTCGAACGCCCGGCCGGCGGCGAAGGCGCCGTGGCGGAAGCCGCGAAGCTGCTGTCGGAAGCCAAGTTCCCGGTGATCCTGTCGGGCGCCGGCGTGGTGATCGGCGGCGCGATCGGCGCCTGCGCGGCGCTGGCGGAACGGCTCGATGCGCCGGTCTGCAACAACTATCAGCACAACGACAGCTTCCCCGGCAGCCATCGGCTCGCCGTCGGCCCGCTCGGCTATAACGGCTCGAAAGCCGCGATGGAGCTGGTTGCCAAGGCCGACGTGGTGCTGGCGCTCGGCACCCGCCTCAACCCGTTCTCGACGCTGCCCGGCTACGGCATCGATTACTGGCCGAAGAACGCGAAGATCATCCAGGTCGACATCAACGCCGACCGCATCGGCCTGACCAAGCCGGTCAGCGTCGGCATCTGCGGCGATGCCAAGCTGGTGGCCGAACAGATCCTGGAGCAGCTGTCGCCGAGCGCAGGCAATGCCGGCCGCGACGAGCGCAAGGCCCTGATCCACTCCACCAAGTCGAAGTGGCTGCAGACGCTGTCGAGCATGGATCACGAAGAAGACGATCCGGGCACCAGCTGGAACGAAGATGCGCGCAAGCGTGACAGCGACCGCATGTCGCCCCGTCAGGCTTGGCGTGCGATCCAGGCCGGCCTGCCGCGCGACGCCATCATCTCCAGCGACATCGGCAACAACTGCGCGATCGGCAACGCCTATCCGACGTTCGAGCAGGGCCGCAAGTATCTCGCGCCCGGCCTGTTCGGTCCGTGCGGCTACGGCTTCCCGGCGATCATCGGCGCCAAGATCGGCAATCCGGATACGCCTTGCGTCGGTTTCGCCGGCGACGGCGCGTTCGGCATCTCGATGAACGAGATGAGCTCGATCGGCCGCGAAGAATGGCCGGGCATCACCATGGTGATCTTCCGCAACTACCAGTGGGGTGCGGAAAAGCGCAATTCGATCCTGTGGTACGACAACAACTTCGTCGGCACCGAACTGGACATGAATCTGAGCTACGCCAAGGTCGCCGAAGGCTGCGGCCTGAAGGGCGTGACGGTGAAGACTCAGTCCGAGCTGACCGAAGCGCTGCGCCAGTCCTGTGAGGATCAGAAGAAGGGCATCACCACCTTCATCGAAGTCCTGCTCAATCAGGAACTCGGCGAACCGTTCCGCCGCGACGCGATGAAGAAGCCGGTCGTCGTCGCAGGCATCAAGCGCGAAGACATGCGCCCGCAGCAGGTCGCCTGAGCGATAGCTGCGAAGTAACTAAGACCTGCCGCCCCTCGCCCGGGCGGCAGGGACCTCTCCCAGAGCGCTGGCGATGAATTGCGCCAGCTGCTCGGCGGCATCGGAGATGCCCTGACTCTTGCGATGCAGCACGAGTTCGATCGACGGCAGACGTGGAAAGCCGTCCGCCTCACCGAGCAGGCGCACATCCGGCACCACCGCACAGCGCGGATACACCGACACAGCCAGTCCTGCGAACACCGCAGCCTGCAGGCCGGCGATGCTGTCGCATACCGACCTGATCGACCATTGTAGCCCGGCGGCGCCGAGCGCCTCGAGCGCGTGGGCCCGATAGACGCTGCCCTGCGGCAGCACCGCCAGCGGAATCGGCCTACGCAGTTCCGGATTGCTGCCGACGCCGGCGACCCAGACCAGCGGCTCGTGCCTGATCAGCTCGCCGCGGCGAAACTCCGGCTGGTTGGTCATCAGCGCGATATCGATTTCGTTGCGCTCCATCGCGGCGTGCAGATGGATGCTGCGTGTGCAGCGCAACTCGATTTCGACATTCGGGTGCGAGCGAGAAAAATCTTCCAGCACAGAGGGCAGAATGTAGGACGCATACAGGTCCGGCGTGCCCAGCGTCACATGCCCGGCGATGCCGGCGCCGGCAAACCGATCGAGCGCCTCGTCGTTGATCCGCAGCATGGCGCGGGCGAATTCCAGCAGGATCTCGCCGTCATGCGTCAAAGACAGCTTGCGCCGATTGTGATCGAACAGCGTGCGTCCGATGAGGTCTTCGAGTCGCCCGATCTGATGCGTGATCGCCGGCTGCGTTCGTCCCACCTTGCGGCCGGCGGAGGTTAGTCCACCTGTATCGACGATCGCCACGAAGGTCCGGAGCAGCGCGATATCAAGATCGTGTTTCAATCATCAATCCCGCGAATGACCACAATCCAGATTATCGATTTTGTCCCGGCGACCACCGATGGGTAGCATAGCTGAAACGATGGCCAAGCCAATCGGCTCAATCGATCGGAGCACAACTCCGGCACCAAGGCACATCGTAGATTAGCGCTCGGGAGGCGACGATGACGATCATGCGCAACCAGGCCAGCCGTCTTGTGCTGTTGACGATCTGCCTGATGTATCTCATTTTCTACGTGGACCGCGTCAATCTTTCGACTGCGGCGCCTATTATGCAGAAGGACCTTGGGCTTACCGCAACGCAACTGGGCATCGCGTTCTCCGCCTTCGCGTATCCCTATGCTTTCTTCCAGATCGCCGGCGGCTGGCTTGGTGATCGTCTCGGGCCGCGCGCGACCCTGCTGATCTGTTCCCTCCTCGTCGCGGTGTCGACGATCTGGACCGGCCTGGTCGGCGGCCTGCTGGGCCTTTTCCTGGCCCGACTCTGCCTCGGCATCGGCGAAGGCCCTGCGTTCCCGACCGCAACGCGCGCGCTCTCCAACTGGATGCGGCCGGATCAACGTGGATTCGCGCAAGGCATCACCCACGCCTTCGCGCGTTTCGGCAACGCGGCAACGCCGCCGCTGATCGCCGCGCTGATCGTGGCGTTCTCCTGGCGGGACTCGTTCTATCTTCTCGGTGTCGCCAGCCTGCTGTGGGGCGCGCTGTGGTGGTTCTACTTCCGCGACGATCCGCGCAAGCACAGTGGCGTGACGCCTGAAGACCTCGAAGGCCTGCCGCCCGCAACGGTCGCCGCCACCCGCAAGCAGGTGCCGTGGGGTCCGCTACTGAAGCGCATCCTGCCGGTGACGCTCACCGACTTCTGCTACGGCTGGATTCTGTGGCTGTATCTGAACTGGCTGCCGTCGTTCTTCCTGCACGAGTTCGATCTCAACCTGAAGAAATCGGCGCTATTCGCGGCCGGCGTGTTCTTCGCCGGCGTGGTCGGCGACACCGTCGGCGGCATCATCAGCGATCGCATCCTGCGCAAGACCGGCGACGTCGGCAAAGCCCGCATCTCGGTCATCGTGGTCGGCTTCCTCGGCTCGTTCTGCTTCATGCTGCCGATCGTGTTCGTTCACGACCTGATGACGGTCGCGATCTGCCTCAGCATGGCGTTCTTCTTCGCTGAGCTGATCGTTGCGCCGATCTGGGCGATCCCGATGGACATCACGCCGGAATATTCCGGCAGCGCCAGCGGCTTCATGAACTTCGGCTTCGGCATGGCGGGCATCATCTCGCCGGTCGTGTTCGGCTACGCCATCGACGTGACCGGACGCTGGGACGTGCCGTTCATCGGCTCGCTCGGCGTGCTGCTGCTCGGCGCCCTGCTGGCGCTGCGCTGCAAGCCCGGCCAACGGTTCGTCGATGTCCGAGACAATCCTGTCGTCGTCACCAAACCCAGCCTCAAACCGGTTTGAGATCGGCGCCGATCGAATTCAACGAACTCAAGAAGAAAGGAAGACCAATGAGCACGGTTGTCGATATTGCGAGCCGCGTCTCCGACGCCGACGAGATCGCCGCCGGTTTGATGCGCCGGGCGCGAGCCGCCCAGGAGATCTTCGCCGAAGCTGATCAGCAGCGCACCGACGAAGCGGTAAGGGCGCTGGCCTGGTCGCTGTACAAGCCGGAGCACGCCCGCGAGCTCGCGGAGCTTGCGGTCGCCGACACCGGCCTCGGCAACGTGCCGGACAAGATCATCAAGAAACAGCGCAAGACGTTCGGCACGCTGCGCGATCTGCTGCGTGCCAAGACGGTCGGCGAGATCGAGCGCGACGACAAACGCGGCATCGTCAAATTCGCCAAGCCGCTCGGCGTCATCGGCGCAATCACGCCGTCGACCAATCCGGGCGCAACGCCGGTCAACAAGGCCATGATGGCGATCAAGGGCCGCAACGCCGTGATCATCGCGCCCTCGCCGCAGGGCTACAAGACCACCGCCAAAGCCGTCGAGTATATGCGCGAGGGTCTGACGCAGATCGGCCTGCCGGCCGACCTCGTGCAAATCCTGCCGGCCCCCGTCAGCAAGGAAACCACGCAAGCCATCATGGAGGCGGTCGACCTCGTGGTCGTCACCGGCTCGCAGGACAACGTCCGCCGCGCCTATCGCAGCGGCACGCCGGCGATCGGTGTCGGCGCCGGCAACGTGCCGGTGATCATCGACGAGACCGCCGATCTTGCCAGCGCAGCGCAGAAGATCTGCGCATCGAAGACCTTCGACAACGCCACCTCGTGCTCCTCGGAAAACGCCGTGGTGATCGTCGATGCAGTCTACGACGCCGCCATCGCGGCGCTGGAGAAGGCCGGCGGCTATCTGGTGAATGCCGAGCAGAAGACCCGCGTCGTCGGCGAATTGTGGAAGAACGGCAAGCTCAACCGCCACCTGATCGCCCGTGACATGCCGATCCTGGCCAAAGCATTCGAGCTGCCCAAGGAAGCCGAGCAGTCGAAGTTCCTGCTGGTCGAAGAGACCGGCGTCGGCAAAGCCTATCCGCTGTCTGGCGAGAAGCTGGCGCTGGTGCTGACCGTGTACCGCGCCTCCGACTTTGCGGCGGCGGCCGATACGGTGCGCAAGATCTTGGACTTCCAGGGCCGCGGACACTCGATGGGCCTGCACACCACCAATATGGACCGCGCCCGCCAGCTCGCCGAGGAGCTGTCGGTGGTCAGGGTCCTCGTCAACTTCGCCCACACCTTCGGCAATGGTGGCGGCTTCGACAGCGGGCTGGAGTTCACGCTGACCATGGGCTGCGGCTCGTGGCAGAAGAACAGCATCTCCGAAAACCTCAACTACAAGCACTTCATCAACATCACCCACCTCGTGGTGCCGATCCCGGAGGACAAGCCGTCCGAGGAAGAACTGTTCGGCCCGCACTGGGCTCGGTACGGACGCTAGGAGGCGGCGATGAATCTCGAAGAATACGCAGCGAAACAACATGTGCTTGGGCCGGCCGGCGTGCCGATCCCGAACGGCGTCGTTTGCACCACAGCCGACGAAGCCGCGCGGGCGGTGGAGAAAATCGGTCCTTCCGTCGTCAAGGCGCAGGTGCCGACCGGCAAGCGCGGCAAGTCCGGCGGCATCAAGATGGCGGACACGCCGGAGCAGGCGACCGAGGCAGCGACCGCGATCCTCGGCATGAGCATCGGCGGCAATAAAGTTGAGCGCGTGCTGATCGAACAGCGCTGCCCGATCGAGCGCGAGCTTTACGCGGCCGTGATGGTCGACGTCGCCAGCCGCGGTCCGCTGGTGCTGTTCTCCACCGAAGGCGGCATGGATATCGAGGAAGTCGCCGAGACCAAGCCGGACGCGATCCGGAAGAAGGCGGTCGATCTTGCCAAGGGTTTCGGCGAGGCCGAAGCGACGGAACTCCTCGCAGGCCTCGATCTCGGTGCAGCGGCTCCGGCCGTGGCCCGCGTCCTCAGCGAACTGTACCGCGCGTTCTGCGACAAGGATGCCGAACTCATCGAGATCAATCCGCTCGCGGTGCTGAAGGGC
>NZ_BADD01000253.1 GCF_000333455.1 Rhodopseudomonas sp. B29 | reverse complement strand
GGGCGCCTATGCCGAGAACATAAAGGATTTGTGGTTGAACTTTCCGAAGCCCGCCTCGGAACGGCCTTTCCTCAAAGCAGTTTTGACGACGTAACTTATTCAGATGTCCCGCCCGAAGGCCTGACCGACATGCTCTACAGAGCATTTAGAATCGGAAAATATCGTTACATCTATCTGTTGCGATTAGGAGTGTACCATGCTGCCTACTTCACCAAAGCAACCTGCTGGAGCTACGAGCGGGAGCGTCGGATGGTTGCGTCGGAAACAGAGATGCGTAACAACTCAGATCTGCTACTTCTAGACGCGCCAGGTCAATGTGTAAGAAGCATCATCGCTGGTTCAAAAGCCACAGACGCAACGAAAGATGCTTTGAAAAAGAAAGCTCACGAACTAGGCTGCCGCTACTTCGAAATCCGAATTGGCAGGGTCACAGCCATTCCATACTTCCTTGACCTTCATGGACGCCCCCACATTTTCGACGGCTCAGCGCTTATCCCGGCCGCTGTATTTTGTAGCACCTGCCTCGAGCCGCTGAAGGCAGATAGTTCCCAGACGGAATGTTCCTGGTGTCGGATCGATCAACAGATGACGGAGTATGCAGCGTCTCGCAATTCATATCGAATGCTTGATCGCGCAGGCCTACTTGAGTCTTACATTGAAGGAATGGACAAAATTACGTTCGGAAAACAAAGGCTCAATAAGGAGTAGCGACGAGGCGCAGCCCCCGCGCTATCGCGGCGAAATCTTCTCACCTTGGCAGCACGACGCCAAAACCGACGTGACCGACCGCGGCCTGGAGTTCACGGTGCCCGAAGTCAACAGCATGACCGGCTTATTACCGACCCCGAGCTGGTGCTGCATGTCGGCGGCAACTACTAATTCGCGATGGCAAAGCCAGTATCGATTTTCGAGACCGCGCACCCGACTACAAAGGCAGGATCTTCTGGGAGACGATCCCGCCAGGGCCGCTGGCGAGCGGTCGCATCGAAGCCTATGGCTTCAAACGCTATAGGCCCAGCCACGAGTAGTTCGACCGTCCCGAGCAAACGTGGTCGAATTCGGAACAGTTTCGTGAGCCCCCACTGGGCAAGATCGCACGCCAGGCTCGGAGGGGCAGAAGTGGCCTGAACCGGCCGCCGCCCCCTCACGCCGCCCTGCTCTGCCCCTCGCCCCCGATCAGATGCACCCGATTCCGCCCCGCGGCCTTCGCCTCGTACAGCGCGAAGTCGGCTTCTTCGAACAGGTCGGTGATGCGGCGGCGATGGGGGCGGCCGATCAGGGCGGCGCCGATCGAGGCGCTGACCTGGACGCGCAGGCCGTTCCAGAACAGCGGCCGGCTCAGCATCGTGACGGTCTGCTGCAGCACGTCAGCGATCCGCGCCGGATCGGTCGGAGCCCGTAGGATGATGGCGAACTCGTCGCCGCCGAGCCGGCCGA
>NZ_BADD01000254.1 GCF_000333455.1 Rhodopseudomonas sp. B29 | reverse complement strand
TCCCATTTGTGGCCGCGGATATACACCATCGCATTGATGGCGGAGGAGGCCGCGGAGCGCCTTGCCGCGCGGCTGATAACCGATGCGGCCGTTGAGGCCCGGCTGCGGCACGGTTTCGAAATGCCAGTTGTTCAACTTGCTCGGCACCATCAGCGACAGCGCGTAGGGGGTCTTCACCACCCAATTGTCGCCGGTGCCGCCGGCTTCCAGGATCGCGACCGAAGTCGCGGGGTCCTCTGACAGCCGCCCGGCGACGGCGCAGCCGCCCGAGCCGCCGCCGACCACAACGAAATCACAAATATCCGTCACTGTATCCCTCCCATTGATCTTGTTGTTTCTTGTTATCGTTGTGCGCACGCCCGGCATCGTTGGCCGGGCGTGTTTGGTCTTACGACATCAGCCGCATCATCTTGATCACGCGCGCGATCTTGCCGCCGTATGGCGGCTGCAGATCGGCGAAGCGGTTATACGGCGAACGATAGAACACCGGCTTCAACTTGGTGAACGTATTGAAGCCCCATTCGCCGTGATAAGCGCCGCTTCCGGAGGGGCCGACGCCGCCCATCGGCTGATTGGCCTGGGCGAAATGGACCAGACAGTCGTTGATCGTGACGCCGCCCGACACGGTGCGGGCCAGCACCTCGTCGCGTGCCGCATCGTCCTTGCCGAACCAATACAGCGCCAGGGGCCGGTCGCGGCCGTTGATGAAGGCGATCGCCTCGGCCGGCGTGCCATAGCCGAGGATCGGCAGCAGCGGCCCGAAGATTTCTTCCTGCATGATCTTCATGTCTGGCGTCGCGCCGAGCACGAGAGTCGGCGGGAATTTGCGCTTGCTCTTCCATGCCGCGTCGTCCGCTGCCGCCGGCTGCAGCAACTTGGCGCCATGGGCGGCGGCGTCCTCGACCAAGCTCTGCAATCGCGCATAGTGATGATCCGCGATGATCGAGGTGTAGTCCGGATTGGCCGGATCGCTACCGTACATCCGCTGCATCGCGCCGCTGATCTTGCCGGTCAGTTCGTCCAGGCTGTCGTGCGGCACCAGCACGTAGTCCGGCGCGATGCAGGTCTGGCCGGCGTTCATCAGCTTGGCATAGGCGATGCGCGGCGCGACTTCGTCGAGATCGGCGGAGCGGTCGATGATGGTCGGCGACTTGCCGCCGAGCTCGAGCGTCACCGGCGTCAGATTGCGGCCGGCGACGCTGGCGACGATGCGGCCGACGCGCGTCGAGCCGGTGAACATCAGATGGTCGAACGGCAGCGCCGCGAACGCCTCCGCGATGCCGTCTTCGATGCCGGTGACGACCATTTCGGTCGCGTCGAATTTCGCCGCTATGGTCTCGCGCAGCAGCGCGGCGAAGTTCGGCGACAATTCGCTCGGCTTGATCATCACGCGATTGCCGGCCGCGAGTGCGCCGATCGCCGGCGCCAGCGTCAATTGCAGCGGATAGTTCCACGGCGCGATGACGCCGACGACACCGAGCGGCTGCGGCAGCAGCCGGTTTTTGCCCGGCATGAACTGCAGCTGCGTCGCCACCTTGCGCGGCGCCATCCAGCGCTTGAGGTGTTTCGACGTATGCTTGATGTCGCCGAGCAGGCCGAGAGTCTCGGCGATCGTCGTTTCGATCGTGCAGCGATGGCCGAAATCGGCCGAGATCGCCTGCTCGAATCGCTTTTCGTTGTCCTTGAGCAGCGCGCGCAGCCGCGACAGCCGGTCGAGCCGCTGTTGCAGCGTCGGCGCCGGCTCGGCCCGTGACAGCTCGATCATGCGGTGAAAAGTGCCCTGCAGGGCAAGCCCCGCGGCGCTGGTCAGCGACTGGTCCATGGTGCGCTCCGCCTGATTCGGCCGATTGAAGGGGCCGATTGGTGCGAATTGTTGCAGCCGCGGAGGCTTCCGGCAACCACACTCGGTTCCACCGTCATAAATATTGAAAATATGGTCCCGGGGCCTTTCCAAAGCGCCCCGGCATTGCTACACACCCCTCGCGCCCGGGCACTCGCCCCGGCAGCCTTCTCAAGAACCCTTGGAAGGATCGATCGGCGCCTCCCGGCGTTGATGTCCGCATCGGTTTTTCGAGGCAGCGCAATGGTTTATCGCGGGGTGGAGCAGCCCGGTAGCTCGTCAGGCTCATAACCTGAAGGTCGTTGGTTCAAATCCAGCCCCCGCAACCAACCCTGCAGATTTACCGGCGCAGGGTCTGATAAACGCAGCATTCCAGCCGATCGCCCGTGGATCTCCGGTCCGCGGGCTTTTTGCTTTGCTCCTGTCTAGCGCTCAATCGACTGATAGAATCGCAATGTGCGCCGTGTCCGCGGTGACTCCGCTGATCTGCAGCAGCACTTCGCCGGCGCCAAGCTGGTAGCGCACCAGCTTGCGAACGCTGTCGCAATCCGTCGCGCCGCTGAAGCCGGTTGGCTTCAGCGTTCGGCCGTCCTGCACCACGTCGATCCAGCCGGCCGACGACAGCGCGATCGTATATGTGCCGGCTTTCGCGACCTGCTTGATACGCACGAAACCGGCGTAGCGGTCCGGCGCCGGCGCGCGCTCGGGCGGGGCGGGGAGTGCGGCATCAGTAGCGGGCCGCAGTTTCAGGGCGAGCGCGGTGGCAGGCAACGCCTGTAGCTCCGCGCCCGATGCAAGCGACGCCGGCTCGGCGGTCAGCAGCGCGCGTTCGCGGTCGATCGGCCATTCGAACGCGCCGCAGCCGCTCGGCTCGGCGGCCGATGCGGCGAAGGGACAAAGCACGGCTAGGATTAGAGCAATCGCGCCCCAACGGGCTCGTGCGATCGGCATGGCAAGGCTCCAACGTTCGGCGCGCAAGGCGGCCGAGTAGCAGTTCGTTGGAACCCCCGTTCCGGATGGCGGCGCGGGCTTACGGCCGCGCGCCGCCACAACACTATCAAACGCCTGCCGGTTTGGGAACGCGCGCGTCCGTCGGGCGCGTTCTGCTGCGTCGTTACTAAGTTGCCGTCGCCCCGGTCTTGATGATGGTGCCGACATGCTGGCCACGTAGCGCAGCGGTGAGCTTGCCGGGCTTGAGACCGTTGACGAGCTGCACCTTCTCGATGTGGCGGGCGTTGCCCATCACCTCGATCAGCGCGCGGTCGATCGGCAGCGTTCCGTCGTGCTTGGCAAGCTCCGCGGCGCTGGTGTCGTGCATCAGGATGGCGCTGTCGCCCGCAGGGGCGTTCGGGTCGACATCGTAGATGCCGTCGACGTCCTCGACGAAGGTGAGGCCGGCGGCGCCGAGCGCATCGGCGAGCAGGAAGGCGCCGACATCGGCGCGGTGCGGCGGCAGCCGCGCGCCGGGGAATTCGTGGTTGTGATAGGGCGGGAAGGCGCTGGCTACGACGGCGCGCGTCGCCGTGAGATGCAGCGCGAGCTGGTTCACCACCGTCGGCTTGTCGATATAGGAGACGCCGTCCGGCGCCAGCAGCGTTGCGAGGATGTGGCCGTTCTGGCCGGCCTCGCTGGCGGCGAGCGGGGCGAGCGAACCGACCGGCAGCCCGAGATCGAGCGCCACGCTGTAAAGATGCCGCGCGCGTATGCCCGCGCCGGTCAGGATCAACAGGCGATGCTCAGGGAGCAGCGCGCGCAGCTCGCTGACGATCGGCAGGATCGCTTCGGCGCCGCGGTCCATGATCGAGCGGCCGCCGATCTTGACGACCTGCAGCCACGGCAGGATGCGGATCGGCTTCTTGCCGGCGACCGGGCGGGTGAGATTGCTGTCGAGCAAAGTCTGGCGCGCGAGCGGCGAGGCGACGTGCTTGATGTGATTGGTGTCGGTCATGTCGTCGCTCTTCAGTTCGCGGTGATGATGGTGCCGACATGCTCGCCAGCGAGCGCGCGGGTCAGATTGCCGGGGACGAGGCCGTTGATCACCTGCACCTCGCGCACGTGGCGGGCCGACTTGATCAGATCGAGCACCGGGAATTCGAGGATCGAATCGTGCAGGCCCTTGGCCTTCATCTCGTCGACCGAGATCTTCGGAATGAAGGTGGCGTTCTTGTCGGTCTTGGGATTGCCGGTGTAGAGGCCGTTTTCGTCCTTCACATAGATCATCGCCTTGCAGCCGAACTGCTCGGCAACGAGGTAACAGCCCGCATCGGTGCGATACGGCGGGATGACGCCGTCGGCGGACGGCCGCATCCACAGCCCGTAGGGCGGCATGCCGCTGAACACCACGGCGTTCACTTCCTTCAGATACAACGGCACGGACGACAGGCCGGCGTCGCCGACCGACGAGATGCCGTATTTGGCGAGAAGCTGCCCGAGCATCTCGGCGTTCTGGCTGGCGACCGAAGCGCCGAGCTGCGACAGCACGCCGGCCGGCAAGTTCAGGCCAGCGGCGATCGAATAGAGGTGGCGCGCGCGGGTGCCGGCGCCGGTGCCGATCAGCAGCGTATGCTGCTTGCGCGCCGTGACGATCTCTTCGACCAGCGGATACACCGCGGCGCGACCGCGATCGATCATGCTCTGGCCGCCGACCTTGATCACCGTCGCGTCCGGAAGAATGCGATAGTCAGCTGCTGCTTCCGTCGCAGCGATCAGCTCGGGGTCACTCATCGAACGTTGCATCAGCAACGCCTCGAGCTGCGCAGTCGGTGTGGCCATGGCGGCAGTGTCCTTTCAATTGAAGGCGCAGTCATGCTGACGCGCCCTGAGGCGCGCGAGCTTGTCTGCGATGTTGGTTTCTGTTGGAGGCTAAAGCCTCGAGGTTGCGGCCGCGCCCTGGCGCTCGGTTACCGCATGGACGGGAACGTGAACTGCTTCCGGTTCCGCGTCAATGTCGGGAATGTTACATAGGTGAGCGAATTCAAGGCGTTGTATAGAGGTTTAAATAACGAGGCTGCAGGCTGGCCCGCGTTGGTGCGATACGAACTGCACTCTTGCCATTGCCGCCGCCAAACTTCGTTCGCGGCCGATGGCAAGGCCCGCTCGTGCGGACCTTGTCATGGTTTGCTTTGTCAGGCCTTCGCGGCGTGCGCCGCCGCCATCTCGGTGTCGGCAGCGCTGACGCGCTGGAAAACGGGGCGCGACATGATCCGCTCGGCGTAGCGAACGAAGACATCCTTCTTCGGCACCAGGCCGAAGGTCATCGTCCAGTTGAACGCCATTCCCCACAGCACGTCGGCGGCAGTAAAGCGATCGCCGAGCAGATACGGGCCATTGGCGAGTTGCGCTTCGAGCGCACCGAGCATCGTGTCGTAATCGGCATAAGGCGACATTGCGATCGGTGCGGCCTCACGCTGCATGAACCTGTCGACGACCGCGGGTTCGAACGACGAGCCGTAATAGGCGATCCAGCGCAGATAGGGGCCGCGCAGCGGATCGTTCAGCGCCGGTGTCAGCCCGGCCTGCGGGAAGAGGTCGGCGAGATAGATCGTGATCGCGACCTGTTCGGTGACCAGCGCGTCGCGGTAGCGAATTGCCGGCACCTTACCGAGCGGATTGATCGCGAGATAGGCGGGCTCGCGCTGTTCGCCGGACTTCATGTTGAGCACGTGAAGGTCATACGGCGCGCCGAGCTCCTCCAACAGCGCGCGCGCGCCGGTCGCACGGGTTTGCGGCGAATAGAACAGTGTCAGTCGGTTCGGATCAGTCATGGCGGTCTCTTTCAGCAAAGTTGCGATGGGACCGTCGTAACGCTCCATACCTGACATCTTCTGTCAGGTATGGTTCAATGAGCGATGCGCGCAAGCCGATTGTTGTCGATCCTCACCACTCTGCAGGCCAAAGGGCGGGTGACGGCCCCTGAACTTGCTGACGCTTGCGAGGTATCGGTGCGCACGATCTATCGTGACATCGACGCGCTCGCTGCCTCCGGTGTGCCGGTTTACGCCGACCGCGGCGCCGAGGGCGGCTATCGCCTGCTCGACGGCTATCGCGTGCGTTTGAATGGACTATCGCAGAGCGAGGCGGGCGCGCTGTTTCTGGCGGGGCTGCCAGGCCCTGCCGCGGCGCTCGGGCTCGATGCCGCGATGATCGCCGGACAGAACAAGCTGCTGGCGGCGCTGCCGGCGAATTTGCGCGACGATGCCGGCCGCATGCAGGAGCGCTTTTATCTCGACGCGCCGAGCTGGTTTGGAGAAGCGGAGGAGCCCAAACATCTGCGCGAGATTGCCGGCGCGGTTTTGCGCGGCACGTTGATCGAAATTCGCTACCAGTCGTGGCATGCGCAGAAGCAGCGCCGCGTCGCACCGCTCGGCCTCGTACTGAAAGGCGGCAGTTGGTATCTCGCCGGGCAGGTTGGTGGCAGCGTCCGAACATATCGGATCGCGCGCGTGCTCGACTGCACGTCGCTCGATATCGGCTTCGATCGTCCGGCTGACTTCGACCTCGCCGCCTATTGGCAAAAGGCGACACTGCGGATGGAAGCCGAGATGCATCCCAACGTGGCGATCGTCCGTCTGTCGCCGTTTGGTGTGAAGCTGCTCGACGCGCTGAGTTCGCCCTACGTCAGGACGCGCACGCAACTCGACGAGACCGCCGACGCCGACGGCTGGCGCATCGCGCGAATACCCACCGGAAAGACGTCATGGCATGCCGCCGCCGAATTGTTGCGCCTCGGACCCGAAGCGGAAGTCCTCGAACCTGCCGAACTTCGCGACAAGATGATCGATCTCACGCGGCAGATGTCGGCGCGTTATGAGGTGCCACGGCGACGTCGAAAATAG